>JANYAG010000024.1 GCA_025361465.1 Gemmatimonadota bacterium | reverse complement strand
CGCGGCCTCGCGCGCGTCGGCCAGGGGGGCGATGACCACCAGGAGCTGGGCGAACATCGCAACCACCGCCATACAGTGACGGTGGGGGGTCGCGAGGGGTCCGAGCCAGGGCCGGGAACGGGGCATCATGACGCGAAGGCTACCACGCCGGTCGGCGATTGCCAACGGCCCGGCCAGATGGCGACTGTTGCAAGGCGCTACCTCGGCCAACTGTTGTTGGCACGGTTGATGTCCGGCAGGGCCTTCCGGGGATCGAGCGTGACGGCGGTCACGTGCATCGTGCCCGGCAGCCGGTAGGCGAAGCTGGACCCGAGGTTCCACATCTCGACCGGCAACTTGACCGTCGTGATACGCCCGTCGGCAAAAGTGATCGCCAGTTCCGCCGGCAACACCATGGTCCCGCGATTGCTCAGGTAGATGGTGGTGCCCCCATCGCGTCGGGTCGCCACCGAATCGATGGCCTGGTCGAGGCGGGCCGTGGTGAACACCCAGCCGCGCCAGAACCAGTCGAGCTCCATCCCTGACGCATCGCGCATCATCCGGAAAAAGTCCGCCGGCGTCGGATGCTTGAAGGCCCAGGCGCGGATGTACTCGCGGAAGGCCGCGTCAAAGCGCTCCGGACCGAGCACTTCGCAGCGCAGCGTTTGCATCATCAGCGCCGGTTTCTGGTACCCGCCCCAGAAGAGATCTCGCACCTCGGTGGGCTTGGTGATCAGCGGCTGTTCGTTCCCCGGGACGGCGTGATCGGCGTAGAGGTGCAGTGGGTGCACCTCGATCGAGTCGCCATACGCGGTGCCCTTGAAGTACTTCGCGGCATTCGCGAGATCGATGAAGGTATTGAACCCTTCGTCCATCCACGGATAGAGCCGCTCGTTCGACCCGACGATCATCGGGAACCATTCATGCCCGAACTCATGCGCCACCACCCACTGCAGTTCCTCGCGCGACGGCGACGCCGGCACGAAGGTGAGCATCGGGTATTCCATCCCTTCGATCGGCCCCTCGATGGTCGTGGCGTGCGAGTAGGGATAGCGATACCACTGCTCGCTGAAGTACTTGATCGCTTCGCGGGACATCCGGTTCGCTTCCACCCACCCAGTGGCCTTGGGGCGGTAGAACGTCTCGATCAGGATCCCGTCGTAATCGCTGGCATCCCAGCGGAAATTCGGGCCGGCCGCGAAGGCAAAGTCGCGGACATTCTTCGCGGTGAAGTGCCAGGTCATGGTTCCAGTGGTCACCGGGCGGGTCCGGGCGGCCTGACCGGCCTCCGCTGCGGTGACGATCGCCACGGCGGTGTCGGAACGACGGGCGAGGGCCAGGCGCGCACGCTGCGGGGCGGTGAGGACTTGCAACGGATTGGCGAGCTCGCCGGTGGCGGCGACGAGGTACCCCGCCGGCACCGTCAGGGAGACGTCGAAGGACCCGTACTCCAGGTAGAACTCCCCCGCCCCGATGTATGGCTCGTGGTTCCAGCCCCGCACGTCGTCGTAGACCACCATGCGAGGATACCACTGGGCGATCTCGTAGAGCGGGCCGTCGTGGCCCATGCGCCCGCCGCCCTGTGGCGGGACATTGAAGTGCCACCCCATCTCGAGGTCGAGCGAGTCGCCCGGTGCGAGCGGCCGGGCGAGGTCGACCCGCAGCGTGGTGCCGTACCGCGTGCGCTTGACCTCGGCGCCGCGGATCTTCATTGACTCGAGCGTGCCGCCCCCGGCAAACCCCTGGCAGGAGAAGTCAAAGGTGCTGCCGAGGAACACCAGCGGTGGCTGGTTGAGGAGGTTGGTGATGCTCGCCGGTTCGCAGAGGTTCTGCTCGACGAAGAGCCAGAGGTACGGCAGCGCATCCGGCGAACGGTTGACGTAGTGAATGGCTCCGCGTCCGCGAACCTCATTCTTGTCCGGATCGAGGGTGGCATTGAGGCGATAGCTGGCACGCTGCTGCCAGTAATGCGCGCCGGGCCGCCCGGAGCCTGTCCGCACGTCATTCGGGGCCGGCAGCGTCAACGGCCGGAATGGGGAGGAGTCGGCGACACCAGCCGCCCCGCTCTGGGCGCGGAGCGCGGCGAGCGGGACGGTGGCAAGGACGCACGCCACACCGAACAGGTTGGGGATACGCATCATGGACTCCTCTGACTGAAAGGCCACTGAGCCCCGGCGCGTTGTGCACCGGGGCCCAGTCTTACCCTGCTGCGGCCAGCCGCTAGTTCTTCGGGTTCAGCGTCTGGTCAATCTGGAACCGCACGTCGGCGAGGTGCGCCTTCGTCATCGCGTCGCCAGTCTTGGACAGCGCGGCGGCGATGGCCGCATCGAGCGTCTTCAACTCCACCCGCATGATGGCCTGCACGTCGTGCGAGGGTCGCGGCACGACGAAGCCGGCCGGCAACCCGGTCGGCGGCGGGCCCGGGTTGATCTTGGCCTTGACCTGATCCAGCCAGACCTGCTGCAAGCCCCGGCGATACGGATCGATCTTGACGCTGCCGGCACTCAGTTCGCCCCAGATCCCGCCGCGAATGTCCGCGAGGTACGCCGGGAGCGTGTAGACATCGGCCGGCTTGTAGAGGGTCTCAATCTCAACCATGCGCGCCAGCCGGGTGTCGCTGAGCAGCGTCGAGAGGATCCCCGACTGGGCCCCGACAACCCGGGTGATGACGCCATCGCCCTGCATCTTGTTGAGGATCTCGGGCACGAGGAAGTACGTCGGGGTGGTGAAGGCGTTCTCGTTCAGGAACTTGACCGCCTCACGCTGCCGCTTGGCCGCCACCGGGGTGTACCGTGCACCGGGCTGTGAGATGTACTTCTCCTGCGATTCGAGCGCGCCGGGAATCACCGCTACATGGCGAAGTTCGGTGCTCCACTGGCCGAGGAGACGACCATACATCTCCTTGAGGTCCGAATAGTCATCCGTGGCCGTCCCGGTCGTCGCTGGGACGAGCATCGGCACCAACCGCTTGATGTTCTTCAAGCCCAATCCGGTGGCCCGCACCGCGTCGTCGTCGCCAACCGCCTCGGTGTTGTTGCGTGGGTCAGAGGCGCCGGCGTCACTGGTCGAGAAACGCAGCCAGGGCTTGGTGTCCTGCTCGCGAGCCCACTGGTCGAGCGTGGCGCGCTCATCGTCGGGCGTCTTAACGCCGGGAATCGGCGCGTACCCCCAATGCGTCGCCCAAATATCGTACGGCCCGATCTTCGGGATCAGGTCCTCCAGCGCGATGCCGTCTTCCGGCTGCGCCACGTAATTGAACCGTGAGTAGTCCATCAGGGTCGGCACGTGGCCGTTGCGATGCACGAAGTCCTTGTTCCGGATCGAGTCGATCGGGTACAGGGCGCTCGCCTTCATGTTGTGCTGAAAGCCGATGGAGTGACCGATTTCGTGGGCGATGACGTACTGCATCAGGCGCCCGGCGAGGGAATCGGGGAATGGCAGCTTCCGCGCGCGCGGATCGAGCGCGCCGGCCTGGGTCCAGTACCAGTCGCGATTGAGGTTCATCACGTTGTGGTAGATCTGCAGGTGGGCACTGATGATCTCGCCTGAGCGCGGATCGGCCGTGTGCGGGCCCACCGCATTCTCGGTGGTCGAAGGCAACCAGTCGATCACGGAGTAGCGCGCGTCTTCCACCGACCAGTCCGGGTCCTCGGCCTGCGAGGGCGCCAGCTTGGCGATGATTCCCTTCGAGAAGCCTGCCGCTTCAAACGCCGGCTGCCAGCTCTCGATCGCCTTCACGACCCACGGCACCAGCCAGCTCGGCGTGGCCGGGTCGACGTAGTACACGATCGGCTTCTTGGGCACGCAGAGGTTGCCGACCTTCTGGTCGGAGCATTCGAGGCGGTAGCGGGTGATGAAGGTCCGGGTTTCTGACTTCTGCACCGGGCGGCCGAAGTCGGTGGTGCGGTTGGTGAAGTAGCCGACGCGATTGTCGAACAACCGCGGCATCATCGCCTGCTCAGGCAGGCGCACGATCGACCACGCCATCTGCAGCGTCGCGCTCGGCGGCAGCCCGCGGCCACCACCAGCTCCGCCCCCTGCGGCGGGCGGAGTGTTCACCGTGAGGTCGGCCGTGACCTTGATGTTCTCAGGATAGGCCGCGACGGTCGCCAGGAATGAACGGCTCGCATCGATGCTGCCGCGATACGCCGTGGTCGGAGACATCTCGATCGGCGGCGCAAGGAAGAGCGACGTGACATCGATCACGGCCGACGAATCCGGCCCCCAGCTTTCGACGTTGAACGACTTGGCGATGGCGGGATAATTGGCGTTCTTCACGGCGGAGGTGATCGGATTCGTCGAGTCAGACGAGATGATCGAGTAGTCCTGCAACCGGAGCAGGATGCGATTGTCGCGTCGCTCCCACCGGATGACATCCTCGCCGAGCGACAGCCACCGTAGCCGGCCCCCGCCGTGGTCTTGGCGATCTCGGTCACCAGCAGCATGTCCTTGTTCATCTCGCCACGCGGAATCTCGAAGAAGAGCTTGGTACCGACCCGGTGGGCCTTGAACAGGCCGGCCTTGGTCTTGGCCGCCGGGGTGATCACCATGGCATAGGCGCGCGGATTGGGCTCCGCCCCAGCACCGGGGGCACCGGCACCACCGCCGCCGGCCCGACCGCCCCCGGCGTTCGCAGTGGAATCACCTGGAGTCGGTGCCGGCGCGCCGGCGGCGCGCCCGGCGGCAGGTGCAGGCGCCGGAACGGGAACAGGAGCGGGCTTCGGTGCGGTCTTGGCACAGGCACCCACGAACGCGGCGACCAGAAGCAGGGAGGAGCCAATTCTTTTCATTGGGCCGTTCTTGGCAGGGGTGGCGGCGGAGGACCCTCAAAGACGAGTGGCCCCGTCAGAATTGGCGCGGCCATGTGACCGCGCACAGTGAACTTCAGAATCGGGGGAATTTAGCCCTCGAATCGCACTCCGGCTACCGGATCGGAGGGACTCCCGGCTCCCCGAGTCAGGGAGCGCCGCCGATCAGGCTGCGCAGCCGGGCCACGGTTTCCGGCGACCCGGCAAAGACGCCCTCGGGCCAGCGGCGATAGCGGATCATCCCTTTGTAGATGTTGTCCTGGTCGTACAGGTTGAGGCCCAGTCCCGCGAGGTACTGCAACCGTAGGTTGCGGTCGCGATTGACCTGGGCATCCGCGAGCCAGGGCGCCAGGTCCTTGGCCGAAGCGGCGAAGGTGCTGAAGAGATCAATGGCCGAGGCGAAGCCAATTTCGCCGAGTGACTGCGCCACGGGCGCATACTCCGGCGTGTGAAGGCGAGCCTCGATCGCGTCCACATCGATGGGTCGCGGGTTCTTCTGCCCGACCAGCACCACGTCGTACCCGGCGCCCTGGTTTTCGTTGCCGAACACCATGCCTTCCGGGAAGGCCTCGAAGAAGGTCGCGACCTCACTCTTCACCGCGTCAAGATTGCTCTCGTAGAGCTGCACGAACACCGTGACGACACCCCCGTCGTGCAAGTGCTCCTTGGCCAGCTGGAAGAACTCCCGGGTATACAACGTTGCGGCACCCTTGACCCATGGGTCGAACGGATCCGAGGTGATGGCATCGAAGTGCTGCTTGGTGATCAGCAGGAAGTGCCGGGCATCGTCGATCTTGATGTGGACCTTGGGATTGTGTGCGACGTCGTTGTTGGGTCCCTTGAAGTTCAGCGACACGAACTTCGGCACCAGGGGCTCGATCTCGGCAATGGTCTCGTGCTTGACCGCGGGCGAGATACTCACCGCCCCCGCCGTCACCCCGGCGCCAAACCCGATGACCAAAACCGAATCGGCCTGCGGAGGCAGCAGCGTCGTGAGGTGTCCGAGCATCCGCTGCAACCGCATGTCCTGCGGCTCGCTCGAGGCCTGCACCTTGCCGGCATTGTGGTAATTGAGCACCCCGTTGGACAGTCGCGACACGGCCATCGACGAGTTCATTCCCTCACCGACGAAGAGCCACTCGCCGTGGTTGTTCACCCGTGCTGCCGACCAGCGGCCGAAACCCACGAGGAGTGCGGGCACCGGGATCACCGTCGATCCGAGCCAGATCGCCAGCGCCGCGACCGCTGCCAGCACGCCGAAAGAGCGCGCACCCAGGCGGAGTTCACCCGTCAGACTGATTCCGATCGGAGCGAGCAAGAGCACCGCCGAGAACGCCGCGAGTCCGATCAGCACCTTGTCGCCGCCGTTGGTGCCGATCCACGGGATCAGGACCAGCGAGGCCAGCACCGCGCCGACAATACCGCCCACCGTGTTGGCCGCATACACCCCGCCGACCAGGCGCCCGGGATCCTCACCGCGTCCCGCGGCGGCCGCGAGCGCAAGCGGGAAGGAGGCACCCCAGAGCAATGCCGCCGGCAGCACCGCCCAGATTGCGCGCACGAGGTCGATCTCGAGCTGGAAGAGGGCGCGGGGCGTCATCCCGGGGTACACCGGCCAATAGGGGAGTTGCTTCGTGAGGCCGAAGGCCGACCACGCAATCGCCACCACCAGCAACAACTGGCACCAGCCGAACGCGGCGCGCGCATTGGTCACCGTACGCGCCACCAGCGCGCCGGTGCTGCTGCCAATCCCCAGCCCGATCAGGAATGCGGCGAGCACCACTGAAAACGTGTAGACCGTTGCCCCCAGGAGCAGGGACAGCAGTCGCGTCCAGATGACCTCGGCACCGAGCGCAGTCATCCCGGAGAGCCCGATGGCGACGTAGATCGGCCAGGCGTTCTTTGCGATGCCGAGACCGCGCGGCGCGTCCGGCTGGATCGCCGGCGGCGTGTAGGGCGCAAGACGGGCAAGTCCGAGCGCGATCATGGTGACGGACACGTTCAGTGCGACGGCGACATAGGTGGCGATCGAGACGTCGTAGACGCGCAGCAGGTAGAAGCCGGCCAGCAGGCAGCCAAGGACCGCGCCAACGATGTTGCCGCCGTAGAAGAACCCCAGCCAGGACACTCCGCTCGGCGTGGTCTGCACCCAGCGCGAGATCGCCGGGAGGGTGGCCCCCATCATCATGGTCGGCGGCAGCAGGCAGATCGCGCAGAAGACGCCCCGGATCAGCAGGCCGCCGAAGCCCAGGCCGCCGATCGCGACATACAGTCCGCCCACGTACGGCAAGCCGAAGAGCACCAGCAGGCCAAAGACCGCGATGGCGCCTTCCAGCTTGGCATAGACACGCAGCGGATGTTCCTGGGTCGAGATGAACCGCGTCAGCAGCAGCGAACCCAGGCACATCCCACCCATGAAGGTCCCGAGCAGCACACCCATCGAAATGGCCGAGGAGCCCACAATCAGCCCCAGGAGCTGGAACCAGACGATTTCGTAGATCAGGGCGGCACATCCGCTGCCGATGAAGAGCAGGAGCATCCAGGGGAGGATCCGGCTCGACTGCGCGGCTCCGGGGGCGGAAGGCGTGGCTTCGGGCATCTTGAACCGTCGTGGGAAAGCGGAGGGGAAAGGCCTGAATTGCGCGGGCGAAGGATAGCGCCACAATGCCGACCGGTCTAGCGCAGCCCTCCGAAGAATTCCTGCAGCAGTTCGCCACACTCGCCGGCCAGCACGCCCGCGATGACCTCGCACCGATGATTCAGGAGGGGATGGCGCAACAGGTCATGGATGCTCCCGGCCATGCCGGCCTTGGGATCCCACGCGCCGAAGACGACCCGATCCACCTTGGCGAGCACGATCGAGCCGGCACATTGGGCACAGGGCTCGAGGGTGACGTAGAGGGTGGCGCCAGGAAGCCGGTCCGATCGGGCCGCCGTGAGGGCATCGGCCAGGGCGAGTCGCTCGGCATGGGCGGTCGGATCGTGACGGAGCACGACCTCGTTGTGCGCCTGCGCGAGCAATGCGCCGCCGCGCATCACCACGGCGCCGACCGGCACTTCGCCGGCGGCGCCGGCGCGCCGCGCCGCGGCGAGCGCGAGTCGCATCCCGGCCAGATCCGCCGCGGACACCGGCAGGTCAGGTCGCCGCGGCAACACGCTTGAAGGCAAGCCGGTCATCGTCCACGCGCACCTGGATGGTGTCGCCTTCGGTGTAGTCGCCTTGGAGGAGCGCCATGGCGATCGGATTCTGCAGCTCGCGCTGGATGACCCGCTTGAGCGGCCGGGCTCCGTAGATCGGATCGTAGCCGGCCTCCGAGAGCCAGAGCATGGCGTCGGCCTTGACGTCGAGCAGCATCCCCTTGGCCGAGACCAGCGAGCGCAAACGGCCGAGCTGCAGGGCCACGATGCGATCGAGATCCTCCCGGGTCAGCGGGTGGAAGACCACGACGTCGTCAACGCGATTGAGAAACTCGGGACGGAAGTGGCGCCGCAATTCCTCGAGCACCTTGGCCTCGATCTCGGACCAATCGGCTTGACCGAGCTCCTGCGCCTCGAGCAGATACCGGCCGCCGAGATTGCTGGTCATGATGATGACGGTATTCCGAAAATCCACGATCCGGCCCTGCGAGTCGGTCAGTCGGCCGTCGTCCAGTACTTGCAGGAGCAGGTTGAAGACATCAGCGTGTGCCTTCTCGATCTCGTCGAACAACAGCACGCTATAGGGACGCCGGCGCACCGCTTCGGTGAGCTGGCCACCTTCCTCATACCCGATGTAGCCCGGCGGGGCGCCGATCATCCGGGCCACGGAGTGCTTCTCCATGTACTCGGACATGTCGAGGCGCACCAGGGCACGCTCATCATCGAAGAGGAACTCGGCGAGTGCTCGCGCCGTCTCGGTCTTGCCGACCCCGGTGGGTCCGAGGAAGATGAACGACCCCGTCGGACGGTTGGCATCCTGCAGTCCGGCGCGGGCGCGACGCACCGCATTGGCGACGGCCGCGAGTGCCACTGGCTGGCCGATCACCCGCCGGGCCAGTTCGGACTCCAGCCGGGTGAGTCGCTCCCGGTCGGACTCGAGCATCTTGGAGACCGGGATGCCGGTCCACTTGGCAACGATCTGGGCGATGTCCTCGCTGTTGACCTCTTCGCGCAGGTACTTGGCCGTGGTCTGCACGGCGGCGAGGGTCTGTTCGCCGGTGGCAATGGCCCGCTCCAGCTCCGGGATGCGGCCGTACCGCAGCTCGGCCGCCTTCTGCAGGTCGCCGGCCCGGGTGGCCTGATCCACCTCGGCGCGCAGCTGCTCCACCTCGGCCTTCCTGGTCTGGATCGACTCGATGGCCGCCTTCTCCGACTGCCACTGGGCCTTCATGCCGGCGCTCTTCTCGCGCAGTTCCGCCATCTCCATCTCGATCGCCTCACGGCGTTCAAGCGACGCCTTGTCCTTCTCGCGCAGCAGCGACTGCCGTTCAATTTCGAGCTGCAGGACGCGGCGCTCGACCTCGTCGATCTCCTGCGGCAGCGAGTCAATCTCCATGCGCATCCGGGCCGCGGCCTCGTCCATCAAGTCAATCGCCTTGTCGGGCAGGAAGCGGTCGCCGATGTACCGGTGCGACAAGGTCGCGGCCGCCACGAGCGCATTGTCGGTGATGCGCACACCGTGGTGGACTTCGTACTTCTCCTTGAGGCCGCGCAGGATCGCAATGGTGTCCTCGACGCTCGGTTCGCCGACATGCACCGGCTGGAAGCGCCGCTCGAGCGCTGGATCCTTTTCGACATTGGTCCGGTATTCGTCCAGGGTCGTGGCCCCCACGACGTGCAGCTCACCCCGCGCGAGGGCTGGCTTGAGGAGATTCGAGGCGTCAATGGCGCCCTCGGCCTTCCCCGCCCCGACAATGGTGTGCATCTCGTCAATGAAGACGATGTACCGGCCCTCGGCATCAACGAGTTCCTTGACGACCGACTTGAGGCGCTCCTCGAACTCGCCGCGGTACTTGGCGCCCGCCAGCAGCTGGCCAATGTCGAGGGCAATCAGCTCCTTGCCCCGCAGCGAATCGGGCACGTCACCATTAACAATCCGCTGGGCGAGCCCTTCGACAATGGCGGTCTTGCCCACGCCCGGCTCGCCGATCAGCACGGGATTGTTCTTGGTCCGGCGCGAGAGCACCTGCATCACCCGGCGTACTTCCTCGTCGCGGCCGATGACGGGATCGAGCTTTCCGGCGCGCGCCTGGTCGGTGAGGTTCCGGGTGAACCGCTCGAGCGCCTGGTACTTTGCCTCGGGCGTCTGGTCGGTCACGCGATGTGATCCACGCACCTCGGCAAGCGCTTCGCGCAATTGCTCCGGGGTCAGGTCCTCGGCTTCAAGCAGCCGGCGGGCGGTGGTCCCCTTTTCCTCGACCAGCGCCAGCAAGAGATGCTCGGTGGAGACGAACTGGTCGCCGAGTTACTTGGCGATCTTCTCGCCGCGCTCGAACACTTTCTGCAAGGTGCGATCGAGGGTCGGCGTCGCGGGCGCACCCGCCTGTCTCGGGAACGCGGTGATCTCCGACTCGGTCCGGTTGGCCAGCCGCGGCACCACCACCCCTGCCTTGGAGAGCAGCGGCTGCACGATCCCGTCATCCTGCATGAGGAGCGCGGACAACAGGTGCGCATCGTTGACCACGGGGTTGCCGTGGTCACGGGCCTGTTCGAGCGCCGAGCGCAGGGCGTCCTGCGCCTTGATGGTCAATCGTTCGGGGCGGAGCATGGCGGTCATCCCTCCAGGGTCACGCTGTAAGATGGCAAGGGGTGAGCCACCGTGCGACTGCCAATCCGGCGGGATCCGGCCCGTTCGCCGCCCATACAGTATCGGCTTTGACAGGGTCCCTGCGAAAGACGATGGTGATGGGAGGCGCGTGGGGGCAGAAACACCGCGAGGGACGCGGTGCGTCCCTCACAGAGCTGGTACGATGAGGTTCCTGGACCTGGGAATGCGGTCCACCTCGAGCCGCACGAAATACACTGCCGGCACCGCGACCGATCTTCCACTATCGACCGTCCCGTCCCACGTCGCCACATAGTCCCCGCACCGCATCGGGACGCCGTCGATCGGCCCCACTGGCTTCCCCCGCAATGTGAGCGTCGCCACCACCTGGGCGGCGCCGTTGTAGATCTTCAGCGTGACGCGTGGAACATGGTCGCCCCTGCACACCTCCGGTGCAATAGTGAACGGGATCAGCGCTGCCGGAAAGATCGGATTCGGTCGGGCCTGCTGGAGGACGATCGGCTCGGCTACGGGCGATCGCTGGGCCGTGGTCGCGAGGACCAGGGAACCTCCGAGCAGCAGGCCAAGGACCGGCCCGACGCGCCGGCGCATGAGCACTCCTGTCGT
>JANYAG010000019.1 GCA_025361465.1 Gemmatimonadota bacterium | reverse complement strand
GCGGAGTACCACGACTTCGTCGCTCTCCCGGATCCGGACGATGGCCGCGACGACGATGCACGGCGAATGATCAAGGCGGAACTGGAGCGGCTGCGTTTCTTCGGGCAACACGCCCGGAATGCTGCCGATCCGGAGGGTTGGCTGACGATAGTAAATGACATCACGGCTACCTACTTCGCGTGATGTGGCCAATGCAAAGGGAGGCGACGTGACCGGCGATCAAGATCTTTTGATCCAAGCGTTCAGGGCCGAGATCGCCCAGCTCCCCGAGCGTTGTCCCGGATATCACAAGGCCGTGTTCGACGCGCTCGGCGACATCGTCAGATACGAGCGCGAGTTCCAGACCGCGAAGATCCCGGTCATTCAGAAGATGAAAGAGTCCACCGAAGTTCTCGCGAAGTTCGTTCAGTCACGGGAGAAGGAGGCGTGATCCGCTTCACTTCACTCACACTCGAGAACTTCCATCTCGCCCAGTTTCTCACGATCCCATTCTCGAACGATCAGACGCGACCACTTTCAGTGATCCGGGCCGAACCTGGGACAGGAAAGACAACCGTCTTCAGAGCGTTCCGGTGGGCCCTATACGACGAGGATGGGCTGCCGAACGGTGGTAAGGCCTACCCCTTGGGATCGATGGCGCACAAGCGAGACCGCGACGGGTCGACCATCCGAGTCACCGTGACGCTCGACTTTCAAGTCGTCGACCACGAAGCGTCAGTCCCATACCAGCTCAAACGATCGGCGACAGAGGAAGTCGACGTCGACGGGTCGCATCGACGGGGAAAATCCGACGTCTCACTCATGAAGCTGACGCACGGTGGCTGGCTCCCCGTGGAGCACCCGGAACTCACACTCGAGCGGCTGTTTCCGAAGGCCCTTCGCGACGTCTTCTTCACTGATGGAGACGAGGCGATGCGCTTCATCGCTAAGGATGTGGCCGCGTCCACAAAGCGCGAAAGAGTCCGTGGCGCAATCCGGAACCTCCTGGGCATCAATCTCCTGGAGGGGGCCGAAGGTCATCTGGGACAGGTCGCTGCTGCGTTCAACGCGGAAGTGCGCAGCAAGGGAGGCAACGCTAGCCTTCAACAGGCGAGCGAGAAGGTGGCTCGCCTGACAGAGTCGTTAGCCGATGCCCAGGAGCGCCTGGGGGCGCTGCAACAGGAGTCCCAGCGAGTTGACGAAGCGCGTTCGGCCGCGCGCGAGCGTCTCGATGCAGCTCTTCAAAGGGGAAACCGCACCGAACTGGCGAGCGGCCTGCGGGATGCCGAGGCCCTGGGCAAGCCGGCTGAAATCGGCATCCTTCACCTGCCCGCGGCGGACTGCCTGCGAATCGACCCGGGCCTCGGAGCAGAGCATCCGCTGCACCAGGGCATCCTTCGACATTTCGAGCGAGAAGATGGCGACGCCATGGCCCTCGACCGCGGCATGGGTCGCGAGGTTCAGGCAGAAGGCCGTCTTCCCCATGGACGGGCGAGCGGCGACGATGATCAACTCCGCCGGCTGGAAGCCGGTAGTCAGGTTGTCGAGATCGATGAAGCCGCTCGGCACCCCGGTCATGGTGTTGCCGCTCCGGGAGAGCGACTCAATCTTCTCCATCGTCGGCCAGAGCATTTCCTTGATGCGCGTGAAGCCCTCGTCGCGACGCTGTTGCCCGATCAGGAAGATCTTCCCCTCGGCCGCATCGAGCAGCTCGCGCGCGGTCGACTTCCCGTCATAAGCTTCCGTGATGATCTGGGTGGCCGCCTCGATCAACCGGCGCTGGATGGCCTTGTCCTTCAGGATCCGGGCGTGGAACTCGAGATTGGCTCCGGTCGGCACCGCATTGACCAGCTCGTTGAGGTATTCCACCCCGCCGGCCAGCTCGAGCTCTCCCCGCCGCTGCAGTTCCTCCCGCAGCGTGACATAGTCGATGACCGTCCGGTGCTCGACCAGTGTGCGCAGGGTGCGGAAGAGCCGGCGATGCCCCTCCTTGTAGAACGCGTTGTCATCCAGCAGTTCGGCGCCACGGAGACCCGCGTCCCCGTCGATGATCATGGCGCCAAGAACAGCCTGCTCGGCCTCGTGGCTCCATGGCACCGCACGGCCCCCAGCCGGTTCAGCTGTCACTGTCGATGAGCTGTCGTGCAATACGGACGTCATCCCAGGCCGGTCGCTTCCAGTTCGGGTTCCGGAGGAGTGCAGCCGGGTGATAGGTGATGATCAGCGGAATCCCGTCCCACCGATGCACCCGGTTGCGCAATTCAATCAGCGGCTTCTTCACGCCGAGCAAGGCCTCCGCCGCGGTGCTGCCAAGCGCCAGGAGCACCTTCGGCTTCACCAACTCAATCTGCCGGCGCAGATACGGCCGGCACGCCTCACGCTCATCGGGGAGCGGTGCGCGGTTCTTTGGCGGCCGGCATTTCACGACATTCGCGATGAACACTGTCTCGCGCGGTGCCTCGATCAACGCGAGAATCTTGTCAAGCAGTTCGCCGGCCCGGCCGACAAACGGACGGCCAGACAGGTCTTCATTTTCGCCCGGTCCCTCGCCGACCAGCATCAGACGCGCCGAGGGATTTCCCTCCCCCGGCACCGTCTTGGTTCGCCCCTCGCACAAGGGGCAGCGGCGACATTCTGCGATGGCCGCCGCAACCGTCTCAAGCGACTCCCAGGCAGGCTCTCCGCCGAATGCCAATTGCGGCAAGGTGATCACCATGCCGGGGCCCGGGATCGGCGGCGCACCTTTGCGCCATCCACTTGCTGCCGGCGTTGCCACCATCGGCCGGTCGAGGATCACTTCGTCACCGCCGAGATCCTGCTGCAGCGCCAGCCAGCCGCGCGCGGCCTCAGTCACGATAGCGCTCCACCGCGTCGAGAATCGCTTCGGCGACCGCTGCCTTGCTCCGCAATGTCACCGACTCCTCGCCACCCTTCTTGTCGAGGATCGTGACGATATTCGTATCAACATCAAATCCGGCACCCGGTTGCAGGGCATCGTTGATGACAATGAGGTCCAGCGACTTGTTGCGCAACTTCGCCCGCCCCTGCGCCACGGCGTCGCCCGTCTCCAGCGCAAAGCCGACCACGGTCATCGCCGGGGGACGATGTCCGATCGTCGAAAGGAGGATGTCACTCGTCGGCACCAGCTCCAACGTCTGGGCGCCCTCCACTCGCGGCTTCTTGCCCTTGAGGACGGTCGCGGGCCGGAAATCGGCCGGAGCTGCCGCCATCAGGAGGACATCAGTCTCGGGGAGTGCACGGCCCACGGCCCCGGCCAGTTCCTCTGTTGTCTCCACCCGGACCAACGTAACGCCGACGGGTGGGATGAGGGCGGTCGGACCGCTGATCAGGGTCACGTCGGCACCACGGCGCCACGCCGCCTCGGCTAGTCGGTACCCCATCCGGCCGCTCGACCGGTTGCTGATGACCCGTACCGGATCGATCGGCTCGCGGGTTGGTCCAGCGGTCACCACTACCCGGCGACCCGCCAGCGGCCCGGCGCGTCGGAGAACGCGTTCCGCATGGCCGAGCACTTGATCCGGCTCCATCATCCGGCCGAGTCGGTCGGAGGGCCCCTCAGCCAAGGGGCCGGCGACCGGCCCGGCAACGGTCCACCCGCGGCCACGCAGCAATGCGAGGTTGGCCTGCGTCGCGGGATTCGCAAACATCTCGTCGTTCATCGCCGGGGCGATCAAGACCGGCGAAGGCGTCGCCAGGAGCAGCGCCGTCAAGAGGTCGTCGGCCATCCCCGCCGCGGCGCGGGCGAGCAGATGCGCGGTGGCCGGCGCGACGATAATCAGGTCGGCAGCTCGCCCCAGGGTGACATGGTCAAGCGCCCCGTCGCGATCCCAGAGGGAACCGCGGACAGGGCGATGGGTAACGGCTTCGAATGTGACCGGGCCCACGAATTCCCGGGCCCCACGCGTCAGGACGACGTCCACCGTTGCACCGAGCTCAGTGAGCCCGCGTGCCAGCAGGACGCTCTTGTAGGCCGCGATCCCCCCTGTGACCCCGAGGACGACACGACGGCCCTGCCACATCTTACGCCTCGGTGCGACGTCGGCGCAGCTCGCGGAAGGTGAGTTCACCGCTGGTCAACTTCTGCAGCGCCAGGGTCGTGAGCTTCTTCACGCCCTCGGCCCGCTCCCAGTTCGCCACGGCCTCCCGCGGAAATTCGTTGAGGTAGCGCGCGAACTTGGCCGCCACCAGCACCCCGCGATACTTCGAGCCACTGTGCTTCGCCACTTCCTGAGGGGTGAAAATTTCCATGGGAATCTCCGTGCTCAGTTGATGTCGGTCGAGCGCGTCAGCTCGGCCGCAATCTCGTTCCGGATACGATCAAGCAGAAATGCAGCATCGCGCTGCCTGCTGGTCCGGTGCGGTTCGGCATCGAGGATGGCGTTGACGACGCGCACCGCCCCCTCGAGGTCATCATTCACCACGATGTAGTCATACTCCAGCGCGGCCGCCAGCTCCGTCAGGGCCCGCTCCATCCGTCCGGCAATTACCTGCGCTGATTCGGTCCCGCGGACCCGCAGTCGCTCCACCAACACGGTCCCGCTCGGCGGCACCACGAACACCAGCAGCGCGTCCGGGAACCGCTGTCGCACCTGACGGGCACCCTCGATCTCGATGTCGAGGAGAACATGCTTCCCGCCCTGAGTCACTCGCCGGACTTCGCTCGCCAGGGTGCCGTAGCGATGCCCGTTGTAGGCTGCGTGCTCGAGGAAGTCCCCGTTCGCCACACGCCGCTCGAACTCCACTGGCAACAGGAAGTAGTATGCCTCCCCTTCCCGTTCACCCGGCCGCGCTGGCCGGGTCGTCGCCGATACCGAGTACCCGACGTCGGCCCGTTCCGACAAGACCCGCCTCGTGATGCTCGACTTGCCCCCACCCGACGGCGAGGAGATCACCACGACCAGCGGCGTCACTCGAGATTCTCCAGCTGCTCGCGCAACTTCTCCAGTGACCCCTTCATCTGCACCACGTCGTGCGCGATCACCGTGTCGTTGGCCTTCGCCCCAATGGTGTTGACCTCGCGACCCAGTTCCTGCGCCAGGAAGCCAAGTTGCTTGCCCACCGGGCCGTCGCCCGCCAGCGCACCGCGCGCTGCCGCGAGGTGCGCCGAGAACCGGACGAGTTCCTCGGTGATGTCGAGGCGGTCTGCCATCAGTGCCACTTCCTGTGCCAGCCTCGCGTCATCCACCAACCGTCCATCCAGCAGCGCGGCAATGTTGGTGCGCAACCGCTGCCCTTCCCGGACCAGTCGTTCGGGACCCCGGCTGGCGATCCGCCGGACCGCCGCGTCGAGTTCCTCGAGGCGACCAAACAATTCGCCCTGCAGGACCGCGCCCTCGCGTCGACGAGCCGCCTGGCATTCCGCGACGGCAGCCATCACCACCGGGGCAAGCTCGGACCAGCCGACGACTGCGCCCCCCTCGCCCGGGCGGCCGCCGAAGATGTCGGCCTGCCTGGCAACGGTCTCGACACCGACGCCGCCATCCAAGTGCAACCGGTCGCGCAGCTCCTGCAACACCGCCGCCACTGCCTCCGCGCGGGCCCAGTCGATCCCCGCGCCCGGGATCCCCTCATCGGCCCAGCGAACGGAGACACTGACATGGCCGCGATCGAATTCGCGCCGCAGCGCCTCGCGGACCTCGCCTTCAGCCGCGCCACACTCCGCCGGAAGCCGGGCCGAAAGATTGAACCACCGGTGGTTGACGGTCCGGATCTCCACCCGAGCCCGCCGCCCAGCCACCGCGCCTTCAGCGGCCCCGAACCCCGTCATGCTGTACGCCACAGCCGGTGCTCCCCTCCGGGGATAGCTAGGAAAGATAGCCCGGCTGGGTCAGTTGGCGAACTCCCAGCGGACCCCGTAGGTGCTCATGAGGCTGGGAAGTCGGTACCCGGGAAGGTACCCTGGCTTGCTGGCCCGCATGTTGGCGCGGTCCCAGAAGACGATGAACGAGCCGATCTGGAGCTGAAAGACGCCCCGGAAGAACGTCGCTCCCGGCTGGGCGATTGCCGCGCCCGCGGTGTCCCGGCCGGCAAGGCCGGGGCTCCAACTCTCCATGACGCCCTGCACCTTGAGGCGGAAGACGCCGCTCGGGAAGTTATGCAGGAATCGCGAGTTGATCGTCGCCGTTGAGAGGGCGTGGTGTGGCGGCACCCCATCGGGAAGCACCCCGTTCAGCGGGTGGTCGTAACGACTTTCGAGGGTCAGCCAGCCGAGTACGGCGAGGCGGGCGTGGACCGACGCCCACTCGACGACCGGCCGAGGACCAAGCTGCGGCACTCCGCGGAACTCCGAGAAAGCTACCGGCTGCCCCGCGTCGTTCCGGACGTAGCCGACATCCACGCCGATCCGCCGCCGATTGAACGCGATGGTCGCGCTGTAGTCCGTGAAGCGTCGTACACTGTCATCGACGAGTGCTGGCACCAACACCCGGTGCCCCTCGCTGACTACCCCCGAGGCGAGGAGGTCAAGCGGCAGGCGCACGCCGAGACGGGCAGTGGCCCAGGCACTCTGGCGATCCCCGACATGGCGCTGCTCGGCCAGTTCGATCGATCCGCTCACCCGCTCGATCGGTGACCATCCCAGGACGGCTCGCGCATCGAGTGGCGTCCATTGGGTCTGGTTCCAGATGCTCAGTTCGCTGGACCAGGTCGGCTGCCGATACGCTGCGATGGCACCGAAATGCCCCAGGGAGCGGTTGACCGAGTCCCCGCGCCACGTCGTGCGCCCGGCGTAGAGGTCCACCCGTCCCCCGAGTCCGGTGGCGTTCTCGGTCCAAGAAGCCCTGAGTTGGCCCTCCGTCCGAGTGCCGGCGAGCGCATCCGTCAAAGTGTCGCCCGCGGTGCCATCAGAGAGCAGGACGTCGCGTCGGATTGCCTCCACCAGGACTTGGGCCTGCACTCCGAAGTGTGCCCCGGAGAGATAGCCAACCTGCGCAAAGGCGTTGGTGACTCGACTCCCCCCGCTGCCACCCGGCGGCGCGTTGACACCGAAGTAGTCTGCGGCAAGGCTGAGACCCCACCCGCTCGGGTATCGTCGCTCGAAGGAGGCGAGGTAGCGCGCTAACCCGAGGTCTCCGGTGGAGAGACCGATCTTGGTGCGGGTCGCCTGACGGTCGTGCCGCCGCGTCCAGAGCATCACGCGCAGGGTGCTCGGGGAGTGAATCACCTCGAGACGGTCGAAGAGCGCCAGAGAAAAGAAGGAGGGGTCCACGGCGAGTGAATCCCGGCCCATCGGGGTAAAGGGCATGCCATCGACAACGAACTCCACCGACCCGGCACCTCCGGCGCGGTAGGTCGGCATCTCCGGCCGACCGAACCCGCCGCCACGCTGGAGATAGACCCCGGACACGGCCGCGAGGAGGTCACCGACCGTCTGCGCGGCGATCCAGTCGATCGAGTCGCGGGTGAACACACGCCGTGCACCAGGTGGATAGAGGGCACTCGCCCCAGCGAGCGGCAGCGGCTGGAGCTGGACGAGCGCCATCGCGGAGTTCTTGATGAGCTGATCGGTCGTGGTCAGTGTGTCGGGCCGCTTCCTGAGGGAATCGGCCTTGATACTGTCGGGTGGCGAGACGACTTGGGCCGCGAGCGACGCCCCAGGTGCGAGAAGCACCAGGAGCAGGCTCGTGGCGATCCGCGATCGCACCATTCGCTCAGCTGCGGCCGAGGAGGAACTCGGCGAAGAGGCGGACCAGCGTGCCAGTCGGGCCCTTCACCTGGGTCACCGTCTCCCGTTCGGTGTACGCCGTCCCGGCGATATCCAGGTGCGCCCAGGGGAAGCCCTCGACGAACTCCTTGAGGAACCATCCGGCAGTGATGCTTCCGGCGGACCGCCCGCCGGTGTTCTTCACGTCGGCGATGTCGGACTTGATCAGCTCGCGATACTCATCCCACAACGGCAAGGGCCACGTCCGTTCACCACTGCGCTCGCCTGCGGCGAGGATCTCGGCGATCAACGCGTCATCGGTGCCCATCAGTCCACTGGCCGTGTGCCCCAGTCCGATGACGATCGCTCCGGTCAGCGTGGCACAATCGATCACCGCGGCTGGCGCGTACCGCCGCGCCCACGACAGCGCATCGGCGAGGATCAGGCGGCCCTCCGCATCGGTGTTGATCACCTCGATCGTCTTGCCGAAGTGCGAGCCCACCACGTCGCCGGGCTTGACCGCGGTGCCGGACGGCATGTTTTCGGTCGCCGGGATCAATCCGATCACATGGATATTCGGCTTGAGGCGCCCGAGCACCTCGAACGTGCCCAGCACGGCCGCCGCGCCGGACATGTCGTATTTCATGTCTTCCATCGACTGCGCCGGCTTGATCGAGATGCCACCCGAATCGAACGTGACCCCCTTGCCCACCAGCACGACCGGCGCGCCCGGTGCACCCTTGTACTCCAGCGTGATGAATCGTGGCTCCACAGCGCTCCCCTGCGCCACGGCCATCAATGCCAGCATCCCTTCCTTGATGATGGCGGCCTTGTCGAGCACAGTGATGTCGAAGCCATGCCGCTGCGCGAGGTCGGTGGCCGTGTCGGCCAGGAAGGCCGGCGTGCAGCTGTTGCCCGGCAGGACCTGCAACCCGCGGGTGAACACCTGGCCCTGCGCGATCGCGCTGCCGCGTGCGACCCCGGCAGCGAAGGCGACATCGTTCGTTGGGGTAAGCAGGTCGCATCGTTCGAAGAGGGGCTTCGGCGATTCCGGCGGGCGCTTCATGTCGGGGAAATGCCAAGCCCCGAACGGGACGCCTTCGGCCAGGACCTGCCCTGCTCGTTCCGGAGCAACTCTTGGCGCCACCTCTGCAACAAACAACAGCGCAGCCGACGGAGCGCCCAACGTGCGAGCCCGCTTGCCGGCGATCATTGCGCCGCGGCGGAGTTCCGTTTCCGTCACCTCATCGGCCGGCCCGAGGCCGATCAGCAGCACCCGGGCGACTCGTCCGGACGGATAGACCAGGGCGACGTCGTCGCGCGCACCGGTAAAGTCGCCAGAACTCCAACAGCGCGCTAACGCCCCACCCAAGCCGGCATCAAGGGTGGTCAAGGAAGGAGGCATCGCGCCCTTTGCCGCCAGCAGGACGAGAAGTGGCGTTTCGATGCTGGCTGGATCGGCTGTGCGATGCACAACGCTGAGTGCCATGTGGCTCCCGGCGAAAAGGCGTGGGTGAAAGACCCTGAAATGCGAGTCGTGAACTGGGGCGGAAGATAACCGAAACCGACCCGGCAAATGTCAGCGGAACAATGCCCGAGGAGAGACTCGAACTCTCAAGTCCGTGAGGACGGCAGATTTTGAGTCTGCTGCGTATACCGTTCCGCCACTCGGGCTGCGCCGAAGATTACCGGGGGGGATGCCTCGGGCAAGTCTCGGCGGCCACCTGCCGCGCGTGGGTCAATCGGGCGGCGGCCGGAGTGAAACAGGCGGGCCAAGGATCTCCTGCCAGATCACCGCCGTTCGCAGGCGGGCCAGCCGGTGCGGTTGCGGGGCGGACGCCACCGATTGGGAGAGGCGCGTCCGCTGGTCGAACGCCGCATGGTCCGCCGGACTCCGACCCTTGGCCATCGCCTCGGCCGCCGCGAATCGCGCCGCCACGAGTCGCGCTGCCTCCGCATCGTAATCGACCTGGACAGGAGGCGGACGTACGCTCATGACGTCGACGGGTTCTGCGCGCAGTGGCCGCTTCACCATCGCGGCCCGAGTGCGCGTTGATTTGGCCACTGGTGTCGGCAGCGTCGTTCGTGCCTCGACCTGCTGCTTGCGACGGGCGCCCTCAAGCTGAGACCGCATTTCTGCCAGCAGTTCCGACATGGTCTCCGGAGGTGGACCCCCCATCCCCTTCCCCGACGCCTGAATGGTGCGCGCATAACCACGCTTGGCCACACTGACGATTCGAGCCGCCACACCAGCAACGATCAGGAGGACGACGACCACCTCATCCATCGTCAGCTGCCCTGTCCGTCTCCGGCGGTTCCCTCGCTGCCCGACGCGATGGCGCGCCGCATCTCGGTGTCCGCCTGCACGTTCTTGTACCGCTGGTAATCCATCACGCCGAGGTGGCCACTCCGAAACGCCTCGGCGATGGCCATCGGAATCAATGCTTCGGCGGTGACCAGCTTGGCCTTCTCCCGCACTACCTCCGCCCGGTACTCCTGCTCCACGGCGACAGCGAGCGCACGCCGTTCTTCGGCCTTGGCCTGGGCAATGCGCTTGTCCGCTTCGGCCTGGTCGGTTTGCAGTTCTGCGCCGATGTTCTTGCCGACATCCACATCGGCAATGTCGATGGAGAGAATCTCGAACGCGGTGCCGGCATCGAGGCCCTTGGCGAGCACGGTCTTGGAGATCATGTCGGGATTCTCGAGCACGGACTTGTGGGAAGCCGCGGAACCGATCGTCGAGACAATCCCTTCGCCGACGCGGGCGAGGATGGTCTCCTCGCCGGCACCGCCCACCAGGCGGTTCACGTTGGCCCGGACGGTGACCCGCGCCATCGCCAGCAGCTGAATGCCGTCCTTGGCCATGGCAGCGATCTTCGGAGTGGTGATCACCTTCGGATTGACACTCACCTGCACTGCCTCGAGCACATCACGCCCGGCAAGATCGATCGCCGTCGCCTGCTTGAAGGACAGAGGAATGCCTGCCTTGTCGGCGGAGATCAGCGCGTTCACCACTCTCGTCACATTGCCGCCCGAGAGGAAATGCGCCTCGAGCGCGTTGATCCCGAGTTCCAGTCCGGCTTTGGTCGCGGTGATCAGCGGGTCGATGATGCGCGCCGGATCCACCTTCCGGAGCCGCATGCCGAAAAGGGTGATGATGGGCACCCGGACGCCGGAGGCGGCCGCGCGGATCCACAGTCCGATGGGAAAGAACCGCAGGAAGGTGGTCACGATGATCAGTCCCAGAATCACCAGGACGAAGAGCATCGCCATGTTGCTGGAATCCGCATTCATTTGAAACAGCCTCCGTTACGCCGGGAGTTGAGACACCGGGCGTGTGGCCCGGACCACATGACGGTAGCCTTCGGCGCGTTCGACCACAATGGTCGCGCCGACGCTGACAAAGGCCCCTTCCGTCACGACATCAATGCGCTCGCCGTTCACTTCCGCCACCCCCGACGGTCGAAGGTCGGTGACCGCCACGCCGAGTTGCCCGACGAGCTCCTGCCGCTGGGGCGCCGAGACGTAGCCATGGGCGCGCTCGGAAGCGTGGGTGTGAAAGAGCCCGGCAAACCGGTGCGAGTTAGGCAGGTGCCTGAGCCACGCATAGAACACTGCCAGCGTGATCACGAGACTCGTGCCGAGCACTCCGACGGCACCGAGGAAGTCGCCTGCCGCCGGTGCTGGACCGGCGAGCGCGGTCACCACCGCCCCGAGGAGGAAACACACACCCAGGATCCCTGCCACACCGAAGCCGGGCAGGATAAAGGCCTCGACGCCGAGCGAGATGAGCGCGAGGCCGAGCAGGATGACTTCCTGCCATCCGGCGTGCCCCGTCATGATCGATGCGCCGAAGAACAGGCCGAACGACACCAGCGACACCAGACCGCCGAGTCCGAACGCTCCCGCCTTGATTTCGAGAATGAGGCCGATGACACCGATGGAAAGCAGCAGCGGTGCGATGTATGGACTGGAGACAAACAGCAGAAAATGTTGAAACCAAGCCGGATCACCCATCCCGACGCGCTCCTTCGAGGGACCAACGAAGGTAGCGCGTTCGGAACGGAATGTCGCCCAGCTCAGGGCGGAGAGGGCTTCTGGTCGGGTGGCGGTTGGCGGTCCCTGGGCAGGTCACGGATGCTCTTGAGCAACCGCTCCTGGACCAGCTGGAACTGCGCCAACTGGAGCGGGCTCAGGATGGTGCCGAGCTGGTGGGTTTCAGCGTCGAGACTCTGTGCCTGGCGAATCCGGTTCGAACTGATCCCATACACAAGTTTCGGCAGGCTATCGATGGTCGCTGCCACACCGGGCCGCATCTGGGAATCGAGCAAGTCGCGCATCTGGCGCTCCTCCTGTTCGAGCAGGAGTTGCTGCTGTGCCCAGTCGCTGACGATGCGTTGGACTTTGGGAATCTGGTCCTCGGAGAGGGCGAGCGTGAGCCGCGCCTGGTTCATCAGGATCTGGACCACCCGCTGATGCACCAACGCGTCGGCTGGCCGCAACCGACCACCTCCGCCACCGCCACCGCCGCCTCGCCCGCGCTGGGCGGCCAGAGGCAACGCGGCGACGAGCAACCCGAACAGCAGGCAATATCGAGCGGTCCGATTCATCTGGTCTCCGTCAAGCTTGACAGCTGTTCCAAGTCAGCCGCCGTCAGGCCACCGAGGTGTGGCACAGTCCCGGGCACGCCATCAGCCAGATGCCCTGCGTTTGCCAGGCTGATGCGATACAACTGTTCATCCGTCACGTTGCTCAGGTTCGGGAGCACTGGTCCGAGGCGCGCCGGCAGCGCCATCACGGCAGACTGGTGCGCGCGATTCGGCACCCAAACTGCCAACGCCACGCTCGCCGCCGCCGCCAGGCCCATGGCGAACTTGCGCCATGACAGTCTGGGCACCAACGCCACCGGCTCGCCGGCCCGAAGGCGAACCAGCACGTCCTGCACCATGCGCTCCGTCGCCACCTCGCGCCCAGCATACAGAACGGATCCGATGCGAACGAGGCGCCACTCGGCGGCGCAAACATCGCACTCGGTCAGGTGCCTCGCCTCCTCCGCCGACCACTCGGAGCGTCCGGCGATGACGTCTGGCATTCGCCCGCTGAGTTCGCTGCAGTCGATCATCCCATCCACTCCTTCAGGCGCTTCACTGCATGGTGGTAGTGCACCCTCGCTGCTCCCGGGGTTGTGCCGAGGACTCCGGCAATGTCCGTGTACTCCATGCCCTGCTGCACACGCAACAGGAAGACTTCGCGCTGCATGTGCGGCAATCGACTCAGCCCTTCCCTCAGCTGCTGCTCGGCCTCCGAGGCTGCGAGTTCACCCGCAGGATCGGAATGGTCCGGGAGGTCCTGATCGTTGATCTCGAGGAACACCCGACCCTTGCTCTGCCGAAACCGATCCTTCAGCAGATTGCTCGCGATGCGGAAGAGCCAGCCCCGAAGTGAGCCACCGCCGCGCCACCCAGACAGCCCCCGAAAGGCCTTGAGGAAAGTCTCCTGGACGAGGTCCTCTACCTCCGAACTGGCGGCTCCTGCCCCCGCGAGGTAGCGTGTGAGCGCGGCGGCATGCCGCCGGACCAACTGAGCCGCGGCAAGTTCATCGCCGCCGCACCACGCTGCAACGAGCTCCGGATCACTCGGAAGGTCCGTTGCGGACACGATCATCGACCCGGATGACGGGGGGCGGAGGCGAGCGTTAACTCGGCGGCTAGCCCACCGGTATGCAAACCGCCCTTGCGGGCTGGCGCCCGATGGGAACTCATGCCAACTTCAGGATTGTTAACAAATGGCACAACCGCCTATCAACATTGTTGATATCATACCCCAGGTGAAGTGATTTCAACGCTGTCTACACGGTACAAACATGATTTTTCCACAAATCCGGACAAATGAGTGGCCATTCATCATTGGACACCGGGGAGGGGCTGGACCGGCGTATGAGAATTCCCTCTCGGCCTTCAGGAACGCCGCCGGCACCGGGGCCGCCCGCTGTGACGGAGTGGAATTGGACGTTCATGTGACAGCGGATGGTGCCATAGTCGTTCACCATGACCCAATTCTCGGGTCAGGCGGGGTGATCGGTAAGCTACCTCTGGCCCAGCTCCGACTGGAACTCCTTCCGGATGGCTCCGTCATTCCCACGCTCCAGGAAGTACTCGCCGTTGTTGGTGACCTCTCCGTCTTCGTGGAGGTCAAGAGCCTCCCAGAACGGTACGATGAGCTGTTGCTCACTCAGGTCGCTGGCGCGAGGCATCCCGAGCGGCTGCACGTGCACTCCTTCGACCACCGAATCGTGGCACGCCTTGGGCGAAAGTCGCCGACGCTTTCGACCGGGGTGCTTTCGAGTTCCTATCCCGTGGACCCGATCGCGCAGGCTCGTCAAGCCGGAGCCAGCACGCTGTGGCAGGATTGGGAGCTGATCGACCGCCCCTTGATTGACTCATGCCGGAGCGAGGCGGTCGCCCTGATCGCGTGGACCGTCAATTCCGAATCGGCCGCTCGGCACCTGACCGGACTGGGAGTCACGATGCTCTGCGGCAACTGGCCGGACCGACTTCGACAGCCGCTCGCCGTGGAGTGAGGGGAGCACGAAAAGAGGGGTGAGGCCTGACCGGCCTCACCCCCGAGATTGCAGCGCCACCCGCCTTGTTCAGCTGCCGGTCGCGACCGCCGGATAGACTGAGACCTTTTGGCGATCCCGGTCCTTGCGCTCGAACTTGACGATGCCATCGATGTAGCTATGCAGCGAGTCGTCCTTGGCGCGGAAGACGTTGGTGCCAACATGGAACTTGGTGCCCCGTTGCTTGACCAGAATGCTCCCCGCCGTCAC
>JANYAG010000177.1 GCA_025361465.1 Gemmatimonadota bacterium | reverse complement strand
TCCAGGATGGCGCGGTCGCGCTGCGCACGCGCCACAGCGGCTTCGCGGATCGAGAAGCCGGTCGCCCCGAGGAGGGCTGCGACGGCGACCACGGCGAGTGCCGCGGCGGCGCGATTGCGTCGCACGAGGCTCGAGACGCGGTAGCCGAGCGTGTCCGGACGGGCCGAGACCTGGCGCCCGTCGAGCGCCCGCTGGAGGTCGTCGCTGAACTGCTCGACGGAGCGATATCGGCGCGCGACCTCGGGGCGCAGCGCGGTCAGGACGACCGCGTCAAGGTCGCCCTGGATTGCGTGGGAAACGCGTCGCACCCCATCGGTGCCCATGGCGGCTGCGGTCTCGGGCGTCACCGCACGACTCGGCGGATTCGCGGTGCGCTCAAGGGTGTTTCCGGGCAGCCCCGTGAACGGGCGAACGCCGGTGAGGAGCTCGTAGAGCACGACGCCGAGGGAGTAAATATCGCTCGCCGTGGAAACCGACTCCCCGCGCAATTGTTCGGGCGAGGCGTAGGCGGCGGTCAGAGCGATCCCCACGGTTCCGGTCAAGCCTGCATCCGGATCGCCAGGATCGCTGAGCTTGGCTACACCGAAATCGAGCAATTTCACCGTCCCGTCGTGCGCCACCAGGATGTTGCTCGGCTTGAGGTCGCGATGGACGACCAGGTGCTCATGCGCGTACTGGGTGGCCGCGCACACCTGCCGAAAGAGCTGCACACGCTGCCGCACGTCCAGCCGGTGTGTGGCGCACCAGGTGGTGATCGGCTCGCCCTCGATGAACTCCATGGCGAACCACGGTTGACCCTCTTCCGTTACGCCACCGTCGAGCAGGGTGGCGATGTTGCCGTGGTCGAGTCGTGCCAGCAGCTCGCGCTCCACACGGAAACGCCGCAGCATGGACTCGGTGTCCCGTCCCATCACCACCATCTTGATGGCAACGCGCTTCTGGTACTGGTCGTCGGCCCGCTGCGCTTCCCACACCGCCCCCATGCCGCCGCGCCCGATCTCCCGGCTGATCAGGTAGGGGCCGACGCGGCGACCCGAAAGCGACGGTTGGTCGGAGTCGTCCGGAGCGCCGGCGAACGTGGGCTGGTCGAAGCGGTCGCCCACGGCGTCGCTGGATGCCAGCAGCGACACGACTTCCGCGTGAATGCCCGGGTCCTTGACCGCCAGGGCATCGAGTCCGGCCTGGCGCTCCGCGGCCGCAAGCTCGGCGAGCAATCCGAACGCTTCCGTGACGCGATCCCAGCGCCCGGCGTCAGTTGTCATGGGAGCCCCGGGGTGTCATCACTCGCCGGGGGAGAGCTCGCGTTGCAGCCAGGCGCGCGCCACCATCCAGTCGCGCTTCACGGTGGCAACCGACGCCCCGATCACGGCGGCAGTCTCCTCGATTGAAAGTCCCACGAAGTAGCGCAGCTCCACGACGCGTGCCTGGCGGGCGTCGAGCATCGCGAGGCGCTCCAGCGCCTCGTCGACGCCGAGGATGTCCTGGCTCGAGGTGGCCAGAGACTGTTCCAACGCGGCATCGAGGGTGACGAGGTGCTGGCGGCCACGCTTCTGCGCCGTGCGACGGCGGGCGTGGTCGACGAGGATCCGGCGCATGGACTGCGCGGCCACCCGGAAGAAGTGCGACCGACCCTCGAAGCTCACCGGCCCATGCCCGGTGAGGCGAAGAAACGCCTCGTGCACCAGGGACGTCGGGCTGAGGGTATGGTCGGGGCGCTCGTTGCGGAGCTGGCGCGCGGCGAGCTGGCGCAGTTCCGAGTAGACCAGCGGCATCAGCCGGTCCAGTCCTTCGGCGTCCCCACCGGCCATCCGGTGGAGGATCTCGGTCACCTCGGACGGCGGTGGAGGCATTGGAGCAAAGATAGGCCATATCGCTCAAAGCGCAGGGCGCCGGCGGAATGGCTCACCCCGATGGCCTCGCTCCTCCTAGAACCCGGGTGGATTCTCCCCCACGACATTGAGTATCCGCTCAAGCGCGATTCCGGCGCGCGCGACCGTGCCCTCCTCGAACAGCCGTCCGAGCAGCGTGATGCCGTGGGGTACCCGGCGCGGCGGCGTAAAAGTCGGCAGCGGGTGGGCGGGGTCGGGGGCCCAGTCGCTCCGGGCTTGCGACACCTGCACGAAGCCGGCGCGCATGGTGAGCGAGGGATGCCCCGTGAAGTTCGAAATGGTCATCATCTCGTCGCGCATCGACGGGACAAGGAGCAGGTCGACGCTTGCAAAGATGCGGACCATTTCGAGCGCCACCATCCGGCGGAGCCGGTCGGCTTGCACGAAGTCGACTGCCGAGAGGAATCGCGCCTGCCGAAAGAGATTCGGCCAGGCGTCATTCACCTGCGACTTGAGCTGACTGGCCTGGCCCGACAGCGTGAGTTCCTCGAAGGCGGCGGCGGCCTCGGCAAAGAGCACCAGGTTGAGCGCGCCGTACGGCCAGTCGGGCAAGGTGACTTCGGTCGGGACCATGCCGAGCTTGCGCACCGCTTCGAGCGCCGCGCGATCGATGTCGGTGGCAGGGCTCTCCTTCATCCACGAGGGGAAGTAGCCCACCCGCAACCCTGCCACGGGGGCCGATGCGTCGAAGTCGAGCCGACTTGGCACGGTCGACACATCAGCGGCATCGGGGCCCGAGATAGCCCGCAACACCAGCATCGTGTCTTCGACACTTCGCGTCATCGGCCCGAGCTTGTCGAGCGACCAGCACAGCGTCATGGCGCCCGTGCGCGGCACACGGCCGAAGGTCGGCCGCAACCCGGTGATGCCGCAGCGCATCGACGGACTGATAATGCTGCCCTCCGTCTCGCTGCCGATCGCGAAGCCGACCAGCCCGGCTGCGGTGGCGGCGCCGGGGCCGGCGCTCGACCCCGAGGCACCTTCTTCCAGCAGCCACGGGTTCATTGTCTGGCCGCCGAACCAGATGTCATTCAATGCCAGCGCACCAAGGCTTAGCTTGGCGACCAGCACCGCACCGGCCTCCTTGAGACGCGCCACTACGGCAGAGTCGGCCGCAGGCACCCGGTTCCGGAACGGCTCAGCGCCGTAGGTCGTGGGGATGCCTGCGGTATCGAGCAGGTCCTTCACACCGAACGGAACGCCATGCAGTGGTCCACGGTACGTTCCGGCGGCGAGCTCGGCGTCTGCCGTGCGAGCCTGGGCCAGCGCCGCGTCGCGAGTAAGCGTGATCACGCACCGCAGCTTGGGATCGAACCGTGCCAGCCGTTCGAGGTAGATGCCCGTCAGTCGCTCCGACGTCAGCTTGCGCGTCTCGATCCAGCGCGAAAGACGGGTGACCGGTGCAAAGGCGATCGCGTCGTCGGTCGCGGGCAACGGACCGGGGTCGACGACGGTCCGGACGAAACGATCCCGTGCCGGTCCGGTGGTGGCGCCGGCGACCGCCGGGTTCCACCGAGTGGCGGGTGAGATCGCCGGGGCGAGCGCCACCTTCCGGGGGCCCGTGCGGCGTTCGAGCATCGCCGCCATGGTCCGGCGCCAACTTGCCGCCGCCTGGGTACGCTCTGCGGCCGTCATCTTGACCTGGGCGAGCTTTTCGGCCTCGACGAAGGTGTTGCTGGATACCTCGGGGCCGGCTTCCGGGGTGGTCCCAAAGGTCGGGGGCGCACCGGGTGTTGGCGTCGAGCCGGGGGCCTGCGAGTCGTCGCGGCACGCGGCAATGGTGCTGAGCAGCCCAAGCTGTGCCGTAATGAGGAATTGCCGGCGAGTGTTCACGAGGTCTCCCTTCAGGTGGGATCCAGGGTGCGATGTGGCATCGGACAGGGCGGTCGGGGGAGTTGCCGAGGTGGCAAGCGAAGTATAGTTCTGCTTCGCGGTCATTTCACCGATTGTCGATCCAAGTCCGGAGCTGCCTGTGTCGCTCAAGCCCGAGTCGCGGCGCGATTTTCTGATCCTCGCAGGCCAGGTTGGCGCCGTGTCGCTGATCGGCCCCAGCCTGGCCGAGCGCCTGATGGCCGCCCCGCGGCCGAACGACATCGAGGAGTACCTTTGCTCCCCGCCAGCCGTTCAGGTGACTCCCTCGCCGCACTCCGGGCTGCGCTGGCGGATGCTCGGGCCGTTTCGCGGCGGGCGCGTCGCCGCGGCGACGGGGGTGCCCGGTCGGCCCAACGAGTTCTACTTCGGGGCGGTCAACGGTGGCGTCTGGAAGTCGATCGATGCCGGGCGGATGTGGCGCCCCGTCTTCGATTCGCAGCCGGTCGCCTCCATCGGTGCAATCGCGGTGGCACCGTCGGCGCCCGATGTGGTCTACGTCGGAAGCGGCGAGTCGACCCTGCGCGATTCGATGGGATTCGGCAACGGCGTCTACAAGTCGACCGATGCGGGCGCGACCTGGACACACCTCGGGCTCGAAGAGACCCATCACATCGGCAAGATCGCCGTCGATCCACGCAACCCCAACATCGCCTTCGTTGCGGCCATCGGCCATCTCTATGCCGCCAATCCGGAGCGCGGGGTGTTCCGGACCCGTGACGGTGGCAAGACCTGGCAGAAGGTCCTGGGCCAGGACGACCACATCGGCGCGGTCGAGGTCGTCATCGATCCGTCCAACTCGCAGGTCGTCTACGCCGGCCTCTGGAACACCCGCCGCCCGCCTTGGTACACCTACCAACCGACCAACGGTCCGGGGGGCGGGATCTGGAAGTCCACCGACGGTGGCACCACCTGGAAGCAACTGACGGTGGGTCTGCCCAAGGAGGGAATCGGGCGCACCGGCATCGCCGTGGCGCCCAGTAATCCCAGGCGTCTCTATGCTGTGATCGATTGCCTGCTGCCCGAGCCCCCGGCCCCGGGCGCTCCTCCGGCCGATACCACAGCAGGGCGGGGAGGACGCGGCGGTGGTGGCGGCCAGGCCGCGCCGCGCCAGGGTGGGTTCTTCCGCTCCGATGATGCCGGCGGCACGTGGACCCGAGTCTCGTCTGACACGGCGCTGTGGGGACGCGGCTGGTACTTCGAGAAACTCGCCGTCGATCCGAAGAACGCCGACATCGTCTACGTGCCGAATGTTGCCGTGTCGAGGACCAAGGATGGCGGCACGAGTTGGGTCACGCTGCGCGGCTCGCCGGGAGGCGACGACTATCACCAGGCCTGGATCTCTCCGGACGATTCGAACACGATGATCGTGGCCAGCGACCAAGGGGCGATCATCACGCGCAATGCAAAGGCTGAAGATCCCTCCGATGTGACATGGAGCTCCTGGCTCAACCAGCCAACCGCGCAGATCTACCATGTGTCGGTGGACTATCGCTTTCCGTATTGGGTCACCGGCGCGCAGCAGGACAGCGGCAGTGTGGCGGTGTGTTCGCGGGGCAAGTTCGCCAGCATCTCGATGCGCGATTGGGAGCCGATTGGTGCCGGTGGGGAGAGCGGCATGACCGCGGGCGATCCACTGCACCCCGGCATCATCTATGGCGGTCGTGGCAGTCGCTTCGACCTGGCGCTCAACACCGATCTGCCGTCGACCCCGGCTCCCGCCGGGCGCAGTGACTGGACCCAGCCGCTGGTGCTTTCGAAGGCGGATCCTCGGGCGCTGTACTATGCCGGTGAGTCGCTGTTCAAGAGCACCGACACGGCGACCACCTGGACGCAGATTTCTCCTGACCTGACGCGCACCGATCCCGGTGTTCCGGCGACCCTCGACGCTGCCGCGGCCAGCGACACCGATCGCAATGGCAAGCGCGGGGTGATCTACGTGGTGGCGCCCTCGCCGCTGCAGGCCCCGATGGTGTGGGTCGGTACCGATGATGGCCTGATCCACGTCACGACCAGTGATGGCAAATCATGGCAGGATGTCACGCCACCGGCACTGACCGCCTGGAGCCGAGTCACTGGCATCGCGGCGTCGCACTTCGACGCGAACACGGCCTGGGCCAGCGTGGACCGGCATCAGCTGCAGGACTTCGATCCCTACCTCTACCGTACCCGCGACCTCGGCAAGACGTGGCAGAAAATCACCGCGGGCTTGCCGGCCGGTGTGTATGTGCATGTCATCAAGGAGGACCCGATCCGTCGCGGTCTGCTGTTTGCCGGCACGGAGCGGGGAGCGTACTTCTCCCTTGATGACGGCGACCACTGGCAGCCGCTGCAACTCAACCTGCCGGTCACATCCGTCCGTGACTTCGAGATCTACGGCAACGACCTGATCGTCGCGACCCACGGCCGCGGGTTCTGGGTGATCGATGACATCACGCCGCTTCGCCAGGTCACCGATGCTGTCCTCAACGCCGAGGCGTACCTCTTCAAGCCGGCGGATGGGATCAACTACATCGCGACCAGCGACAACGGCACGCCCGTGCAGAAGGATGAGCCACAGGCGCAGAACGCGCCGAGCGGGGCGAACATCGACTACTACCTGAAGAACCAGGCCGTCGGAGCGGTCACGCTGGAGATCCTTGATGCCAGTGGTGCCACCGTACGCACCTTCACCAGCGAACCGCTCGCCGCCCCGGGCGCAGCCATCGGCCGCGGGGGTGGACGCGGCGGAATCCCCAGCACCTCTCCGCTGTGGCGCTCAGCCGCGGAGCCGTTCTCTGGTGCGGCCGGCATGCATCGCGTCAGCTGGGCGCCGGGCGGCAGTGGCGGTCGCGGCGGGGGTCGGGGAGGACGTGGTGGCGGCGCTGGCCCAGCCCCTCAGCTGACCGGGGCGTTCACGGCGAAGCTGAGTGTCAACGGGCAGAGCTACACTCAGTCGTTCGCGATTAAACCGGATCCAAGGACCCGATGAGCGTCGTCACTGTCTTCGCCAGCGGCAATGTGGGCGACTTGGTCATGGCCAAGATGCTCCTCGAGACTGAAGGCATCCGCTTCGTCACCGAAGGCGAAGGCGTACAAGACCTTTTCGGTTTCGGCCGGACAGTCGGGGGCTACAACCCGGTGACGGGGCCGGTTCAACTGCGGGTCACTCCCGAGGATGCTCCCAAGGCGCACGAAGTGCTGCGCGAGCTGCGGGAGACGCCGGGCGCCTGAGCGTGACGGGGCCCTGACGCACAAGACGGCGGCCAGATGGCCGCCGTCTTGTGTGTGGTCCGTGCGGCCGAGCCGCGAGACGCTCTGCGCTACTTGACCCCGTGCAGCAGCTTGTTCACCTGTGGGGCGAGCAGGAAGAGCACGACACCGGCCGCCAGCAGGGTCCAGAACCCGAAGGTGTAGCCGCTGAGGGCGGACGTCGTCGTCATCCCGGTCTTGCCGCTGACTTCGCTGGCAAAGATGCCGGAGAGGTTGTTGCCGATGCCGGTGGAGAGGAACCAACCCCCCATGCCCAGGCCAACCAGGCGCACTGGGGCCAGCTTGGTCACCATCGACAGGCCGATCGGTGAAAGGCAGAGCTCGCCGACAGACTGGATGCCGTAGACCGCCACCAGGGTCCAGAACGGAATCTTGTTGTCTGCGCCGATCAGGCTGGACAGCGTGTACATCAGCAACAGGAAGGCCATGGCATTGAACAGCAGGCCGAGACCGAACTTCCGCGGGATCGATGGATTGACATGCTTGCGGGCCAGGGCCACCCAGATCCAGGCCATGACCGGGGCCAGCGCGATGATGGCAACCGAGTTGACGCTCTGGAACCAGGCCGTCGGGAAGGTGAAGCGGCCAAGCTGGCGATTGACGATCTGGTCGGCCAGGAAGGTGAACGAACTCCCGGCCTGCTCGAAGAACATCCAGAACAGGATGTTGAAAACAAAGATGATCAGCATGGCAACTGTCTTGTCGCGCGCCACCTTGCCGTCACGAATGCCCTCAATCATCAGCATGATGGTCAAGCCGAGGAACATGGCCGTGAGCACGTACTGGAGAATTTGTGCGCCGACAGCCAGGAGGAAGTAGACAATCGGGATGACGACAAGCGCACCGACGACGACATAGGCAACCCGGGTCATGCTTTGCGCGTGGGCCGGCGGTTCACCGATGCCCTTGAGCTGGGCGCGGCCGATATAGAACCAGACCAGGCTGACCAGCATGCCGAAGCCAGCAGAGATGAAGACGAACTTGTAGGCAGGCATTCCCGTGGTGCCGAAGACCGAACTCGCCAGCCAGCCGGTGAAGAGCGGGGCCAGGAAGGCGCCGGCGTTGATGCCCATGTAGAAGATCGTGAAGCCGCTGTCGCGCCGCTCGTCACTGGTGGCGTACAGCTTGCCGACGATCGTCGAGATGATCGGCTTGAACATCCCGTTGCCGACCACGATGGTGGCCAGGCCCATCTTGAACAGGATCGGGTTCGGCAGCGAGATCATGAACAGGCCCGCCGCCATGAACACGGCACCAGTCAGGATCGATCGCTGGTAGCCGATGATCTTGTCGGCGATGTAGCCGCCGAAAATGGCGCCGGCGTAGACCAGGGCGAGGTAGGAGCCATAGGTCAGGTTGGCGTCGGCCTGTCCCGTTGCCGAGCCGCCGTGAAATTGCGCCACGATGTAGAGCACCAGCGCCCATCGGATACCGTAGAAGGCGAAGCGTTCCCAGAATTCGGACATGAACAGCATCCACAGGGGCGCCGGATGCCCCAGCACCTGCTTGAACTGCGGAATGGCAGCGTCGGCTGGAGGCGTGTCAACGGGACTGCTCATGCGGCTTCTCCAGAAAAATGGGGATGGCGGGCTACGGGCGGCTTGTCGGGGACGCGGTACAATCTAGCAGCACCGCCAGCGGCTGAGAACACCACCGACTAGCCACATCCCCTATCCCGCCTGCTCCGGAAAGTGATTGACCGCCTTACGTCATGGCACGTATTCTGTGGGCAATTCCTTCGAAGGCGCACACCCTATTTGATGGCAGGAGCGTTGCCGATGCGAGTCACCGTTCGTCTCACTCTCTCCCTGGCGGCCGTGGTGGTGTCCACCGCGTGCGCCAAGAAGCCCGCAGCGCCTTCGGCACAGGTTGCCGTCGCCGATTCCACCGCCGGCACGACGGGCGCGGTGGTTGCTGCCGCGGGCCCAGCCGTCCCGGCGAGCGCCAAGGAGTACGGCAAGGTCCTCACCCTCAAGGAGACGACGGCGGTCTCGGCGATTCTCAAGGATCCCAGGAGCTACGAAGGCAGGCGGGTACTGGTGCAGGGGCCGATCGTCGAGGTGTGCGCCGAGCGCGGATGCTGGATCCGCATCGGCGGTGACCAGGAGTTCGAAGCGCTGCGCTTCAAGGTGCAGGATGGCGTGATCGTCTTCCCCTTGAGCGCCAAGGGCAAGACCGTGCTGGCCGAAGGGGTCATCTCAGTCAAGAATCTCACGCGGGCCCAGGCGATCGCGCAGGCCCGGGAAGTGGCCAAGGAGCGCGGTACCCTGGCGACGTTTGATTCAACCAAGATTGCCGGGCCGGTGACCGACATCGTCCTGACCGGCGAAGGGGCGCGGGTGTGGTGATGAGCGGTGCACGCTCGTTGAAACAACTTCCCTGGCGGCGGTGGAGCATCGCGCTCCACCGCGACATCGGCTACCTCGCGGTGGCACTGACGCTCGCCTACGGCATCTCGGGTGTCGCGGTCAACCACCGCGCCGACTGGAACCCCAGTTACCGGATCGCCAAGCAATTCGTCGCCATCGCGCCGATCACCGCCACCGCGGTGCCGGAGATGGTCGCCAATGCGGTCATGCAGTTGGGCTTGCCGACCGCGCCGATGAACAGCTATCGGCCGGATCCGCAGACGCTGCAGTTGTTCTACCGGGCCAAGGTGTATCATGTCGACTTGCCGACCGGAAAGGTGATGGTCGAATCGACGGTCCCGCGCCGAGTGCTCTATGAATTGAACCAGCTGCACTTGAACGGGCCGAAGCACGCCTGGACCTACATTGCCGACCTCTATGCCGTGGCGCTGATCCTGCTCGCCATCACCGGGTTGTTCGTGCTCAAGGGACGGCTCGGTATCACCGGGAGAGGTGGCTGGCTGACGGCGGCGGGGACCCTCATTCCGCTCGGGTACTGGTTCGTGTATCTGCGGCTGGGCTAGCGGCGCCCGCCGCTTCCCCCAAGACCGCATCCGACCTTCCGATACTCTGGCCCCCCCGACGTTTCAGAGCTCGAGCCCGCCTGCGTGCTCGATCATTCCGGGGGGTCTCTTCGTCCGGAGCCGCCGTTCGCACGTGTGCTACTGGCCTCGGCCGCCGCGACGCAAGCCGCCGGGTGGCACTGGTGGGACCTTGCCGAACGTGTCCACCAGCGCCCCGACCCATTTCGGCACCTTGTAGGCCGAGGGGTCGAACAACCCCGCCTCGTGCTTCATGCCGATCTTGATGTCCGTATTCTGCTGCATCCGCACCAGCTGTCCCTTGTTCCACGTCTCGACAACCCCCTCGACCCAGCCACCGCCGAACTTCTGGTACTGCGCGATCCGCGCTTCGAACGCGCGCCGGTTGAAGAGCATGCGGACCACCACCATGCGCTCCTTGTCGAGCCAGAACTGGTTGGAGACGGAATCACCCTTGCCCGCTCCAACGACCAGCATCGGCCGGCCGAGCCAGCGGTCCTCGTGGGACCTGGCTACGTCGATGCCCATTTCCTTCAGGGTCGCGATGGTCCGTTCGGGTGCCTGGGTATGGAGATCCTGCAGCAACAGCAACAGCGGATTGGGCTGTCGCGACGAGGTGCGCAGCTGGCCGGCGCCAAAGCCATAGCTCGAATCCCCGCGGACGATCAGCGCCCGCCCGACACCCATGGGCGCGATATCCACGCGGAGCCTGCCGGGGAGCTCCAGCGCGGTGTACCAGGTTTGCGGTCGATCGGTCCCCATGTCCTCGGTGCGCTGGACGTAGGTGATGGTCCGGGGCCATCGGCCGGCGTAGCGGGCATAGGCGGCGCGGACAATCGCGTCGCCGCCGGCCGGCGCGACGGGTTGGCCTGCCTGCAGGAGCATGACCGTGAGCGCGAGGACTGTCATGGGCGTTCCATCTGGTCAGGGCTGCAATTTGTCATAGATTGTGGCGTCTCCCTGCGAAGGCACCCCCCATAACCTGCTGGATTCCATAGGAGAGTGACGGTATGTCGATGGCAAAGGAATTCAAGGAATTTGCGCTGAAGGGGAACGTAATGGACCTCGCGGTCGGCGTCATCATCGGCGCCGCGTTCGGCAAGATCGTCGATTCGGTAGTCAATGACCTGATCATGCCGGTCGTCGGAAAGTTCACCGGCGGTCTCGACTTCTCCAACATGTTCATCACCCTGAAGGATGTGCCGGCGGGCACCGCGGAGACGCTCGCGGCAATGAAGGCAGCGAATGTCCCGGTGTTTGCCTACGGCAACTTCCTGTCGATCCTGGTGAACTTCCTGATCCTCGCGTTCATCATCTTCCAGATGGTCAAGATGATGAACCGGATGAAGAAGGAAGCACCGGCTGCTCCGGCAGCGCCACCGGCACCGGCCGAAGATATCGTCCTGCTCCGGGAGATCCGCGACGCCCTCCGGCGCTGACGCTGGGGGTCGGCAACTTCACCCTGTTGTGTGCGCCTGTAGCTCAGCTGGATAGAGCAGCAGCCTTCTAAGCTGCCGGTCGCAGGTTCGAATCCTGCCGGGCGCATTTTCCGTACGAGGCCAGATGACATCCGACGAGCTCTTTGCCTCTCCCCGGTCGCGCCTGACCACGCTGCTGCTGGCCATCTTCCTCGGCGTCTTCGGGGCGCATCGGTTCTACGTGGGCAAGACCGGCACAGGCGTCCTCATGGCGCTCACCCTGGGCGGCCTCGGACTCTGGTGGCTCTACGACATCATCCTGATCGCGTCACAGGCCTTCCGCGATGCCGATGGTCGGATCGTTGACAGCTGGGAGCCGGAGAGCGAACACCTGCTCACCGCAAGTTCGGCCGCCAATCTCCTCGACGAACTCGATGCCCTGCGGGCGGAAGTCGGCGAGCTCCACGAGCGGGTCGAGTTTGCCGAGCGGCTCCTCTCGAACCCCGACCGCAAGTCGTCCCCCTCCACCTGATCACTCCGGCTGGTTATTCGCCCACCGGTCTGGAGTGCGCTTGGTAGCGTGCCTCGGCGTCTCGGCGACGTCCTGCATCGCCAAAGATCTTCTCGCCATCGTATCGACCGTTCTCGATGAACACCTCCGAGGTGTTCCGACCGGCGCCGGCACTTCCGGCGAGATACACCCCCGGCACGTTCGATTCGAGCGTCTCCGGATTCAGCGCCGGTCGGCCGGTCGCCTCTTCCAGGGTGATGCCGATATCCCGCAGCAGGTCGAAATCCGGGTGGTACCCGGTCAGCGCGTAGACCCGGTCCGCCCGGAGCTGCTCTTCCTCTCCGGCGCCGTTGCGGATCACCACGGTGTCGGTAGTAATCGCCACGACGGTGGCCCCCATCCGGGCCCGGATCTCGCCGCTCGCAATCCGGTTGTCGAGGTCGGGACGAAGCCAGTACTTGACGCTCGGCTTGAACTCCTCGCGCCGGTACACGAGGGTGACCTTCGCCCCCGCCCGATAGCACTGCAGTGCAGTTTCGATCGCCGAGTTCTTGCCCCCGATGATGACCACCTCAAGACCGCTGGTCAGGTGGGGCTCGTCGAACCAGTGCGACACATGTGCCAACGATTCACCAGGCACGCCGAGCATGTTCGGATGATCGAAGTAGCCGGTGGCGAGTACCAGGCGATCACCGCTGAGGACCGTCGTGGCGGAGCGCGTCGCGATGGTGCACTGGATCACTCCATCGACACGTCGCGCGGTGACCAGCCGGGTGAACGGCTGCACCGTGAGGCCCTCGGCGCGGGCCACGCCGCGGTAGTACTTGAGCGCCTCTTCCCGGGTCGGCTTGGCCCCGGCGCACACCAGCGGGTGGCCCCCGATTTCCAGGCGTTCCGGTGTGGTGAAGAACACCATCCCGATGGGGTATCGGACGATCGAGTGGGCGAGCGCGCCCGCATCGATCACCACCGATTCCACCCCGGCGCGTCGCGCGGAGATCGCGCAGGCGAGCCCGATGGGTCCGGCGCCGACGATCAGGGCCGGGAGATGCGACGGGGAGTTCATTCTGCCAATATCGCCCGGTCGGCGCACCGGGAGAATCGTTCCCGGACCCGTCGGCATCCCGCCCGGGCCCCGGCCCCACTACACTCCACTTCGTGAAGCCGGCGGAACCGTTCGAGATTCATCGCCCTGTCGAAGGCGGCAAGCCCAGTTGGGCGGCCGTCGGCGGGAGTGCGCTGTTCCACCTGTTGGTGATCGCCCTGCTGCTGCTCCGGCCACCGGAAGGGGCGAGCGTACCGCCGCCACCGCACCGTCCCGACGGCTCGGAACCACAACCGATCTGGATGCCGTTGCCGGCGCCGCCCAAGCCGAAGGTGAAGGCGCCGACGGCCACACCACCGCCATTGCGGGAGCAGATTCTCGGCCCCGACTCGAAACGTCCCGACGCGGCCGTCCCGAAGGAGGCCGTTCCGGAGCATCCGCCAGCCGATCCTGTGCCGGATCCTGCAGGGGCGACCAGGACGGCGGAGCAGTCTCCGACGGAAAACAAAACCGCGAACCCCGATCCAGTCGCACCCGAGAGCCGGCAGTCACACTTTCCGACGCTCGGGGAGTTGCTGGCGACGCAGAGTCACCTTGCGCAACCTGCGGCCACCGACGCGGCGGCCAAGGCGCTGGCGGAAGCGAACCGCGGCTCCGATGAGGCGGCACCGTCCGCTAGCGCCCGTGCCAGCTCGAGCATGATGGGCAAGTCGGGCATCTCTTCCGAGGACGGCCGGGAGTGGCGGCCCTCCTTCCCGGAAGCGGCGGGCAGCTGTGTGGAAATTCCTGACCTCGGGAAGAATCCCGATGGGACCCCGGTGCTCGCAACCGTAATCGGCCGCGTCTTCGAGGCCAACAACCGCACTCCCCTCGCTGGGGCTCACCTGCAGATCATCGGAACGACGTTCACCGCCTTTACCGATGGGAACGGACTCTACCGCCTGGAGTTCGATCCACGCTTGCTGAAGAAGTGTCGTATTCAATACGTGCAGGTCGTGGCGCCCGGCCATGACTCGCAAATGCTCACGCTCGCGATCGGTCGCAAGGTGCAGAGCGACGACGTGCTGCTCCGCCGCCGGTAGCCTACCCAGCAGGCCATGGATCATTCCGCGCCGCTCTGGACCCCCGATCCGGCCCATGCGGCCCGGTCGAACCTCGCTCGCTTCATCGACGCGCTGCGAGCAGCGGGCACCCCGCTGCCGCCGTCGAGCGATGCCAAGGCGTTCAACGCGCTGCATGACTGGTCGGTGGAACAACCGGCGGCATTCTGGGCGGCCGTCTGGCGTGACGGCGAAGTGATCGCCGACCGGAAACCCGATGGCGCCGCGTGGGACGAGGTGCTGGTGGGTGGCGACCGCATGGCACCGCCGGACCCCATCGAGGGGCCCGCATGGTTCGCCGGCGCCCGACTCAACTTCGCCGAGAACTTGCTGCGACGCCACGACGATGCTCCCGCGCTGATCGCCTGGGACGAGCGTGGCCCTTCCGGCGGGCGCACTTGGGCGGAACTGCGGCAGCAGGTCGCCGCGGCGGCGGCGGCCTTGCGATCGCTCGGTGTTGGTGAGGGCGACCGGGTGGCCGCGTGGATGCCCAACGTACCGGAGACCATCGTGGCGATGCTCGCGACGGCGGCCGTTGGCGCGGTGTGGACATCATGCTCGCCAGATTTCGGCGTCGAAGGCGTCGTTGACCGCTTCGGCCAGACGGCGCCGACCGTCCTGCTCTGCTGTGATGCGTACCGCTACGGCGGCAAGACCCACGATTGTGCGGCTCGTCTTCCGGACTTGCTGCCGCGGCTTCCCTCGGTGCGGCACGCAGTGATGGTGTCATGCCAGGGTGCCGGGATGTTGCCGCCGGTGCCCCAGGTCATGCATTGGGCTGAGCTGCTTGCTGCGCAAGGCAAGGTACCGCTTGAATTTGTCCGCCTGCCTTTCGACCATCCGCTGTACATCCTCTACTCATCCGGCACGACCGGACTTCCGAAGTGCATGGTGCATTCGGCCGGCGGCACCCTGCTGCAGCACCTGAAGGAGCATCGCCTCCACGTGGACCTCCAACCGGAGGAGCGGCTCTTCTACTTCACGACCTGCGGCTGGATGATGTGGAACTGGCTGGCGAGCGGGCTGGCCTCCGGGGCCACCCTGGTGCTGTACGACGGGTCGCCGATGCCTGCGGCCGATCCGGGCGTTCTCTGGCGGATGGCGGCTGCGGAGCGGGTGACCGTCTTCGGTGTCAGCGCCAAGTACATCGCCCTCGCCGAGAAAAGCGATTTACATCCGGCGCGCGACTACGATCTCTCGCGAGTGCGGACGGTACTCTCGACCGGAAGTCCCCTGGTCGCGGAGAGCTTCGATTGGCTGCAACGCGAGGTCGGCGCGCAGGTGCATACCGCCAGCATCAGTGGCGGCACGGATATCGTCTCCTGCTTCGTGCTCGGCAATCCGCTTTCCCCGGTATGGCGCGGGGAGATTCAGGGCCCCGGACTCGGCATGGCCGTGGCTGTCTTCGATGACACCGGCCACCCCTGCCCGGTCGGAAAGGCCGGGGAGCTGGTCTGCACCGGGCCGTTTCCTGCCATGCCGATCAGGTTCTGGGGTGATCCCGAGGGTGCGGGCTATCGCGCGGCATATTTCGAACGCTGGCCCGGCATCTGGCGGCACGGTGACTGGATCACCCGGACCGAGCACGGCGGGTTCATCATCACCGGGCGGAGCGATGCCACGCTCAATCCGGGCGGTGTGCGCATCGGGACGGCGGAGATCTACCGGCAGGTTGAGGCCATCCCCGAGGTGTTGGAAAGCGTGGTGATCGGACAGCGCCTCGCCGGGGCGGCGGCCGGCGACGTCCGCGTGGTGCTGTTTGTTCGCCTCGGGCCTGGCGCGAAACTGAGTGGCCCGTTGGAGGAGGCGATCCGGTCGCGGATTCGTCGTGGGGCCTCACCGCACCACGTGCCGACCGTGATCCTGGCGGTGGCCGATCTGCCGCGGACCCGCAGCGGCAAGGTCAGCGAGCTGGCGGTGCGCGATGTCGTCGAGGGGAGGCCGGTGCAGAACGTCAGCGCCTTGGCCAATCCCGAGGCGCTGGAGCACTTCAAGGGACGCCCGGAGCTGTTGGCCACCGAGTAAGTCGGTCGGGAATGCGGTTAAATTGCAGCGTGGATTCAACGTCCGGCAGGCCGGCGAGCATCGGGGAGGCAAGGGGATGACCAGCCAGATCTCAACAGTGCCCTCGGCAGCGTTGGCCGGGCTCACCACCACCCAGGCCCCGTTCATCGAAGCGGCCAAGGCCGCCGGCCGGCTCTACATCGACCAGCCCTACGAGCTCTACTCGGCGGCGAATCATCAGGTCTGGGAGCGGTTGTACGCCCGGATGGGCGATCGCTGGCAGCACTACGCCAATCACCGCTTTCTGGAGGGGTTGGCGACCTTGCACCTCGATCCGCACAAGGTCCCGCGGCTCGAGGATGTCAATCGCTTCATGGCCCCGCTCACCGGCTTTCGGGCGAAGGCCGTGAGCGGGTACGTGCCGGCGTACAAGTTCTTCGACTGTCTCCGCCAGCGCGAGTTTCCGACCACCATCACGATCCGCGACGGGGCGGTGCTCGACTACCTTCCCGAGCCCGACATCTTTCACGACATCGCCGGCCATGTGCCGATGCACACCGATCCGGCCTTCGCCGACACCCTGGTCGCTTTCGGCGAGTGCGCCCGTGCGGCGGCGGAGCGTGCGGCGGACATTGCGGATGACCATCGGCGGGTTGCGCATGTCACCAGCGTCATCAAGGCGATGGCGCGCTTCTTCTGGTTTACGATCGAGTTCGGCCTGATGAAGGGCGCCAAGCCGGGCGAGCTCAAGGCCTATGGCAGCGGCTTGCTGTCGTCCTACGGCGAACTGGCCCACTGCATTGATTCCCCGGAGGTGCAGCGGTTTCCCTTCCAGCTGGAGTGGGTCGTCAACCAGTATTTCGAGATCGATCACTACCAGCCGCTGCTCTTCGTGGTCGATTCGTTCGATCATCTCTTCAGTGAAGTCGGCCGGCTGGTGGAGTGGGTCAAGGCCGGCAAGCTCGACAACGTCAGCCCCGGCGAGCCGGCGATCAGCGAAGCCGATCTGGCCAGTTTCCTTCAGGTGTCCTTCTGAGGACAATGCTCATGACCTCGACCGTCACAGCGACCGCGTCCAACGAGACGCATGACGCCTTCCCCATCAACGGCACCGACTACATCGAGTTCTGGGTCGGCAATGCCAAGCAGTCCGCGCTGTACTACCGGGCCGCTTTCGGGTTTACGCTGGCTGGCTACCGTGGCCCGGAGACCGGCGTGCGCGACCGGGCCAGCTACCTCCTGGTGCAGGACAAGCTCCGCTTCGTGCTGACCTCGCCGCTTGGGCCCGAAGGGGAGATTGCGGCGCACATTGCGCTGCACGGCGACGGCGTGCGCGACATGGCCTTCGGGGTGGATGATTGCCGGGCGGCCTATGCGGCCGCGATGGCCCGGGGTGCCGAGAGCCATCAGGCGCCGGTGGTGGCACAGGACCCGGATGGCGAGGTCGTGACCGCCGCCATCCGGACCTATGGTGACACGATGCACTCGATCGTTGAGCGCCGCAATTACCGCGGGCTCTTCCTCCCCGGCTTCGTGCCGATGACGTCGCCGTTCACGCCGCAGGGCACCGGCCTCAAGTACGTCGACCACTGCGTGGGCAACGTCGAACTGGGCAAGATGAACGCCTGGGTCGGCTTCTACGAGCGGGTGCTCGGCTTCACCAACATCCTCACCTTTGACGACAAGACCATCAGCACCGAGTACTCGGCACTCATGTCCAAGGTGATGTCCAACGGCAATGGCCGGATCAAGTTCCCGATCAACGAGCCCGCGCAGGGAAAGAAGAAGTCGCAGATCGAGGAATACCTCGACTTCTATCGTGGCCCCGGCGTGCAGCACATCGCCATTACCACCGATGACATCGTGGCCACGGTGCGTCAACTCAAGGCGCGCGGGGTGGAGTTCCTGAAGGTGCCGCCGGCCTACTACGACACCCTGCTCGACCGCGTCGGCAGGATCGACGAGGATGTGGCGCCACTGGCCGAGCTCGGCGTGCTGGTGGACCGCGATGACGAGGGCTATCTGCTGCAGATCTTCACCAAGCCGGTCCAGGACCGCCCGACGCTCTTCTACGAGATCATCCAGCGCAAGGGAGCAAAGAGCTTCGGCGCCGGCAACTTCAAGGCGCTGTTCGAGTCGATCGAGCGCGAACAGGCGCTGCGGGGAAATCTCTGATGCCGTTCTATACCGCCCTTGGCTCCATTCCTCGCAAGCGCCACATCGTCTTCCGCCGTCCCGATGGCGGGCTCTATTCCGAGGAGCTGATGGGGCACGAAGGCTTTGTCGGCACGTCGTCGCTGTTGTATCACATTCATCCCCCGACCACCTACCAGTCGGCACGGCGGATTCGCCGGTTTACCTGGGAGGCGGATGTCGACACCTCGCTCCGCCACCGGCACTTCCGCACCTCGGCGGCACCGAAGGGCGGGTCGCCCACGCTCGACCGATTGCCGCTGCTGTTCAACAGCGACATCGCCATGCTCTGGGTGGAGCCCGACATCCAGGATCCGCACGCCTACCGGAATTCACAGGCCGACGAAGTGGTGTATGTGGTCGAAGGGCAGGGCGTGCTCGAGTCGGTCTTCGGCGACCTGCCATTCCATGCCGGCGATTACGTCGTGATCCACCGCAACATCACGCACCGTTGGCAGCTGGATCTTGCGGCCGGCGCGCCGAAGTTCCTGGTCTTCGAGAGTCGCGGGCATATCCGCTTTCCGCGCCGCTACCTGAACGATGTGGGGCAGCTCCTCGAGGGGGCGCCGTACTCGGAGCGCGATATCCGACGGCCCACAGCGGTTGCACCGCACGATGAACGGGGCGACTTCCCGGTGCTCGTCAAACAGTACAACGCGCTGAACGAGTTGGTCCTCGATCATCACCCCTTCGATGTCGTGGGATGGGACGGCTGTTTCTTCCCGTGGATCTTCAACATCCACGACTTCGAGCCGATCGTCGGCCGCATCCACCAGCCGCCGCCGGTGCACCAGACCTTTCAGGGCGATGGCTTCGTGATCTGCTCCTTCTGTCCGCGTCCGTTCGATTTCGATCCCGAAGCGATCCCCGCGCCGTACAATCACAGCAACGTCGATTCGGACGAAGTGCTGTTCTACGCGTCCAGCGAATTCATGAGCCGGAAGGGAATCGAGTACGGTTCGATCACGCATCATCCCGACGGACTGGCCCACGGGCCGCACCCGGGGAGGGCCGAGGCGAGCATCGGGGCCAAGGCCACCAAGGAACTGGCGGTGATGATGGACTCGTTCAAGCCGCTGCATGTCGCCCGGAGCGCGATGCCGATCGAGGACCTGCCGTACCATCGCAGCTGGCTGGAGCAGCAGGATGGTGGGTTCAGCCCGCCGACGTCGTAGACCGCGTCCGCTCCACCGCCCGCTCTGCCGTCAGCGCCCGTTCCAGCCCTGCCCGCCGCAGCGCCGTGGCTGACGTGGCGTTGCGGGTGAGGAAGATCACGCGGGTGCCGTGCTTCCTGCCGCGGTGCGAGAAGTCCGCCAGCATCCGTGTCGTGGTGGCGTCGAGTCCGGTGGCCGCTTCGAGGTCGACCAGCAGGACGCGCGGGGGGTGTGGCAGCAGGTCGAGCATGGTGCGCAGCTGATCGGCGCCGCCGAAAAAGAGCGGCCCGCGCACCTCGAGCAACTGGGTGTCGCTGGGCAACCAGGCGCGACGCAGGATGGCGTGCGAATCATCTTCGTCTTCATCCGCGCCGGTGATCACTCGGGTGGCGGTCGACATCTGTTGCACAAAGAGGATGGCGGCCAACGCGATGCCCATGCCGATGCCTACCGTCAGGTCAGCGAACACGGTGAAGGTAAAGGTCGTCAACAGCACCGCTGCCTCCGGTCGGGCACCCTGCAGCAAATCCCGGAACGCGTGCCACTCTGCCATGTGCCAGGCCACCACGAGCAGGATGCCTGCGAGGGTGGCCATGGGCACGTGGCCGGCGAGCGGGCCGGCCACGAGCAGGATCACGAGCAGCGTGATCGAATGGGTGATGCCGGCGATCGGCGTGGTGCCGCCGGCCCGCACGTTGGTCGCGGTGCGGGCGATCGCGCCGGTCGCCGGGATGCCGCCAAAGAGCGGTGACGCCAGGTTCGCCACGCCGAGGGCGACTAGCTCGGTGTTGGCGCGATGGCGACCGCCGGTCATGGCATCCGCCACGACCGCCGAGAGGAGGGACTCGATTGCTCCGAGCAGCGCGATGGTGCAGGCGGGGGCGAAGAGTTCCGAAAACCGCTCGAGCGATACGGTGGGGACGCGCGGCCAGGGAAGTCCCCGTGGCAAGTCGCCAAAGCGCGAAGCGATCGTCTCGACAGGCAGCCGGAAGAGCGCCACCGCGACGGTGGTCACGATCAGGGCAACGAACGGTGCCGGGATCGGTGTCCGGAGCCTGGGCCAGGTGAGCAGGATCATCACCGTGACCACAACAACCGCGAGGGCCCACGGGTCCACCGCGGTGCCCTGGTGCAGCAGCAGCGAGACCTTCGGCAGGAAGGCTGCCGGGAGCTTGGCGAGCCGGAGGCCGAAGGCATCGTTGATCTGGCTCGTGGCGATGATCAGGGCGATCCCGGTTGTGAAGCCGGTGGTGACCGGGAGCGGGATGTACCGGATGAGGGCACCGGCCTTGAGCAGGCCGGCCGCGATCAGGATCATCCCAGCCATCAGGGTGGCGACCAGCAGCCCGTCGAGGCCGTAGCGCTCGATTACGCTGGCGACGATGACCACGAAGGCGCCGGTCGGCCCGCCGATTTGCACCTTTGACCCGCCCAGGGCGGCGATGATCGCTCCGGCGACAATGGCCGTCACCAGCCCCTGTCGCGGAGTGACCCCCGACGCGATTCCGAATGCGATCGCCAGCGGAAGGGCGACAATGCCGACGATGACGCCGGCCGTCAGGTCGCCTCGCAGCCGGGGCCAGGTGAGCCCTTGGATGGCGTCGGCGAGCTGCGGGCGGAAGCGTGGCATGGCGGACAAGATAGCGGTCGTGCCGGTTGGCGAAGCGGGGGGATGGCCGGGGCTTGTGCGGAAACCCGGGGGTTTCTAGGTTTGCCGTCCCTCGTTCCTGGAGGGTGGTCGCGGAGGATAGCGGCGGTGCGGTTTCCGGAAAGTTCACAAGCCTTGACGCAGCAGCAAGATGCGTCTAATATGGGTGGCTGGCGATGAAGTTCGTCGCCGCAGGACTATTGCTCATTGACAAGTGATGGTGAGAGAGAGGTTTGGGAGGCAGTGTGGACCCGATGACGCGTACACCGGTTCAGCGGTGGCGCCGAGGGAACACAATACTGAAAACAACCAAATCCGGACAACTGTAGTAACCAGTTGTTCGACTGGAGCTATTTCGAATTCTTCATTGGAGAGTTTGATCCTGGCTCAGGACGAACGCTGGCGGCGTGCCTAACACATGCAAGTCGAACGGGGGTAGCAATACCTCAGTGGCGAACGGGTGCGTAACACGTGAAGAACTTGTCCATCGGCGGGGGATAGCCGG
>JANYAG010000003.1 GCA_025361465.1 Gemmatimonadota bacterium | reverse complement strand
CGTCAGCTCCACCACGTTGCCGTCAAAATCCCGGTAGCGGGCCGAGCGGCCCCATGGCTGGGCGATGGGATCGTGGATGACCTCTGCTCCGGCCGCAACGGCTCGCTCGTGCGCCGCGTCCAGGTCGTCCACGCGGAAGCCGACTTGCGCGCCCGTCGTTCGCTCGACACCCTTTGCCGCGTAGAGGGCGAAGTGGGCGAAGGCTCCGTCAGTCCACGAGACGGCGGAATGGGCGCCACCGATCCAGCGGTCGTCATCGTCGTGGTGGCTGCTGTGCAGGTCGAGCCCAAACCCCTCGCGATAGAGCCGCTCCGACCGCTCCAAGTCGGCTACTTCGAGGACAACCGAAACAAGCCGGGGGTGGTTCGTCATGTCAGCGATGCTACCCGACGCGTCAACACCATCCCCAGCCCCCGGTTTGCCAATCGCGCCCTCCTTCAATAGGCTTCGCCACACATACATTCAGCGCGGGACTCCCACGGTTGAGGCGCACCTGCGATACGGATCGCGCCAGGGGGAGAGCCGCGCTCAGGAGGAATTGGTTGGCCGATTACAAGAAGCCCATCCCCGAACCAGACCCGGTCTCGCAGCCGTTCTGGGACGGGGCGAAGAGCGGCAAGCTGATGCTCCCCCGCTGCACCAGTTGCAACCGCGTCCACTGGTACCCGCGACTTATCTGCCCGCACTGCCACTCGATGGAGATCGAATGGTTCCAGGCGAGCGGCAACGGGCACATCCACACCTATGCCGTCCAGCACCGCGCGTTCGGCGGCTGGGCCGATGAGGTGCCGTTCGTCACCGCCTATATCGACCTCAACGAAGGCGACCGGATGCTGACCGTGCTGCGGGGTGTAGACCCCACGAAGCCGGAGAGCATCAAGATCGGCGCTCCCGTGAAGATCGAATTCGAAGCTGCCACCGAGGATGTGCACATCCCGTTCTGGCGCGTGGTGGAGGCGTAACGATGGCAGGAGCACTTTCCCGGGCCGCGGCGATTGTCGGCGCGGCAGAAGCAAAAGAGATCGGCTATCCCGCGACGCCGAAGACGGCAATTCAGTTGCATATCGAGGCGATCAAGGCGGTCAGCGTCCAGACAGGCATCCCGATCTCGCGGATCAACGGCGTCTTCGGCGCCGGCTGGTCATCCCAGATCGCGGAGTACCTGGGCCTGCACCCGAGCTACATCGACACCACGGCTGTCGGCGGCTGTTCGTTCGAAATGCACGTTCATCACGCCCTGGCAGCGATCCACGCGGGCATCATCGATGTCGCGCTCGTGACGCACGGCGAGAACGGCTGGTCGGCGCGGGCCACCAACGGTCGAGGCACCGGGCGTGCGCGTGGGGGCGGCGACCCCTGGGATCCCGGTTCGATGTTCAGCAATCCCTACGGCATTTCTGGCGCGCCTTCGAACTATTCGCACGCCATGACCCGCCACAACCATCGCTACGGGACCACGCCGGAAGACTTCGCGCATATCGCAGTGGTCACGCGCGAATGGGCCACGCTGAACCCGCGCGCGGTCATGCATTCCAAGGCAACGCACCCCTTCGGTGGGCCGATCACGATTGAGGACGTGAACACCGCGCGGCTGGTCTCGTGGCCGCTGACCCTGCTGCACTGCTGCCTGGTCACGGACTACGGCGGCGCGATCCTCGTCACCAGCCCGGAGATCGCCCGCAGCGTGAAAACGAAGCCCGTCTGGATCGCCGGCGCCGGCGAAAGCATGAGCCATTCGACCATGCTCGAGATGGACGACTTCACCGCCACCTCAGCCGCTGCCTCTGGCGCCGCCGCCTACAAGATGGCGGGGATGGGCCCGGACGACATGGAGATGGCGATGCTCTACGACTCGTTCACGGTGACGGCCGGGATCACCGCCGAAATGCTGGGGCTGGCCCCGCGCGGAGCGGGCTTCACGCTCTGGAAGGATGGCCGCGCGGCCCCCGGCGGCAAGCTGCCGATCAACACCAACGGCGGCGGGCTCTCGTTCAACCATTCGGGGATGTACGGCATGCAGCTGTTGGTCGAGGCCTACCGCCAGCTCTCCGGCACCGCCGAAGACGGCGTCAACGGCCTCAAGGGCAAGCAGACCAGCGCGAAGTCGTGCGTCGTCAACGGCACCGGCGGCAGCCTCTCCACCACGGGCACCCTGGTTTTGGTGGCGGACTAACAGGAAGTGCTTAGTCCTGAGTCTGGCATTGACTGAACACGCATTCCTGAACGCCAAACTAAGCACCAAGCACCAAGCACTCAGCACTTAGCACTTAGCACTAAGCACCAAGCACTCAGCACTTTCACCAGTAGCCAGCCCACACGCTGACTACTGGTGACCGAGGACCCGGTGGGGCTCGTAGGGCGCTTCCAACGCCTTCACTTCCTCGGCGGTCAGGGTGATCTCCAGCGCGC
>JANYAG010000353.1 GCA_025361465.1 Gemmatimonadota bacterium | reverse complement strand
CCAGCAGATCACCCGGTGCCAAGCCGTGTTCTCTTGCTTCTGGCCGTCGGCACCCTTCCACTGCCGTGAGGTGGCGAGGGAGAGGGTCGCCACGCGACTGCCATTGGGGGTGCTGCGCACCTCGGGGTCGGCGCCGAGATTGCCCAGCAGGGTCACCTTGTTCAGACTCTTGCTCATGATCAGCTCCATCGTCAGTCGGACGTCAGTAATGCTCCAGCGAACGGGGGAAACCTGCCTCCGACTCGGTGGAAACCTTGGATCGCTTCAGCGCAGCGGTGGTCGCGCCGACGCGAACGTGGACAGGTCGCGCTTCAGAACCAGGGCGTCCTCCACCGGCCGACGATAATAGCTCCGTCGGACGCCGGAGGCGATGAATCCCGCCTCGGTGTACAAGGCGCGGGCGGCTTCGTTCGAGACCCGCACCTCGAGCCAGACGAAGCGGATCCCCCGGATGGCCATGGCCGCGAGCACCCCCTCGAGCAGCCTGCGCCCGAGACCGCCACGACGCTGGCTCGGGTGCACGGCGAGGGTAAGAATCTCGGCCTCGTCCATCAGCACGCGCCCGAAGGCATAGGCGACCAGCCGACCGGCCGCCTCCTCGATCACCAGGCTGATCGTCGAGTCCTGCCGCAGGGTCTGCGCCAGCTGCGCGGCGGTCCAGGGATCACTGAACGCGGCTCGCTCGAGCGCGTCCAGTGCCTGGAGGTCAGCGGCGGATGCCGGGCGCAGTTGGAAGCTGTCGGCCATGCGTCCGTTCCCAGACGGCTTGCGCTTCGGCGGGGCGTCCGTACTCGGGCTCCCACGCGGCGGCATCGCTGATCAGGGTCGTCCCGCCGCGGCGATCGGCGAGCAGCAAGAGTTGTCGTGCGTCGGGAAGGGCCTCCGCTCCCGCGATCACGGGACGCCCGGTGGACCGGGTGACGGCATCGGCGATCGCAGGCGCCAACGTGCCCACCACGCGATCCACCGGGCCGAGTGCCGCCAGGGCAGCTGGCGGCATCGCGCACGGCGGGCCACCGATCGGGTGCACCCCGTGCGCATCAAATCGCCAACAGCCGGCGTAGACGTCCCCGCGCAGCGCATCACTCACGGCCAGCACGATACCGCCCTCGCCGGCGTGCGATGCTGCTCGCAGCAACAGGGAGGGCGCCGTGCGCCATTCGACCCGGCGCCCCCAGACAATCGCCTTGGCCACCGCGGTGGTCACGCGCAGTCCCGTGAACGAGCCGGGACCGTCGCCACTGAGGACGCGGTTCACCTCGGTCACCGACGCCCCGATTTCGTGGAGCACCTGGTCGAGCAGACCGAGGATGGCCGTTGCGTGACCACGGGCCCCATCCAGATGCCGATGGGCGACGTCCGAGCCATTCGAGGCCGCCACGCTGCAGCGATCGCTGGCTGAATCCAGGGCCAGGGAAATCACCGGACCTCCAGGAGTCGCTGATCGGTGTCGGCATAGGCAAGGGTGATCGTGTGGGTCGCGGCAGGCGCCCACGCGCCGGCACGTTCGGGCCATTCAATCAGCAGGACGTCGGCCGTGACGAGCGTCGCCCAGTCGAGAGCAACTGCCTCCTCCGGGCGATGCAAGCGATAGCAGTCGACGTGGTACACGGCCCCGGTCGGTGCCTCGTAGTGGTGCACCAGCGCGTAGGTGGGCGAGGTCGCCTTGCCGATGACACCCCGTCCGCGGGCGATGGCGCGGACCAGGGTGGTCTTCCCCGCCCCCAGCGGTCCGACCAGCCAGACGACACTCCCCCGCGGAAGGGTGCGGCCGAGACGCACTCCTTCCTCCTGCAACGCGTCCTCGGTCACTCGGACCGCCGTCATCGGCGGGCCATCCGGAGACCGGGGCGCTTGACGTTCGGCGCGTCGGCCGACCGCAGGTCGTTGAGCTGGTCGCGCAGGATCGCCGCCATTTCGAACTCGAGGTTGGCGGCCGCCTGCCGCATCTGCAGCTCGATGGCGGCGATCGCCGCGGCGCGCTGGGCCGGGTCGTGGAGGTCGACTTCCGTGGTCGTGATCTTCCCCTTCCGCCGCATGTCGGTCCGGTCGGTGCGCTGGTCGGCCACATTGGTGGAGAGCCGGACTTCGTCGAGCGACTTGATGATCGACATGGGGGTGATGTCATGCTCGAGGTTGTAGGCGCGCTGAATCTCTCGGCGACGGCTCATCTCGTCGATCGCCCGTTCCATCGACCCGGTCATCCGGTCCGCATAGAGGATGGCCTTCCCTTCGACGTTTCGCGCCGCGCGGCCGACGGTCTGGATCAACGAACGATCGCTGCGGAGGAAGCCCTCATGGTCGGCGTCGAGGATCGCCACCAGCGACACCTCAGGCAGGTCCAATCCCTCGCGCAGCAGGTTGATGCCGACCAGCACATCGAAATCTCCGAGCCGAAGTCCGCGCAGAATCTCGACGCGTTCGATCGCGTCGATTTCGCTGTGCAGGTAGCGAACCCGCACACCGGCCTGCTGCAGGTAATCCGTCAGGTCTTCCGACATGCGCTTGGTGAGCGTGGTGACCAGCACCCGTTCGCGGCGCTTGGCCCGGAGCCGGATCTCACCCAGCAGGTCATCGACCTGGCCCTTGACCGGACGGATCTCGACCAACGGATCAATCAGCCCGGTGGGACGAATGATCTGCTCGACGACATTGCCCTTCGACCATCCGAGCTCGAGTTCGCCAGGCGTCGCCGAAACTGTGATCATCCGCGGGGAGAGCGCCATGAACTCGTCGAATCGCAGCGGGCGATTGTCGAGGGCGCTCGGCAGGCGGAAGCCATATTCGACCAGGACTTCCTTGCGGGCCCGGTCGCCATTGAACATCCCGCCGATCTGTGGCAACGAGACGTGCGACTCGTCCACCACCACCAGGAATTCGGGTGGGAAATAGTCGAGCAGGCAGGCGGGCCGCTCGCCCTCGGCGCGGGTGGAGAGGTGCCGGGAGTAGTTCTCCACTCCGGCACATGTCCCGACCTCGAGCAGCATCTCGATGTCGAAGGTGGTGCGCGACTCGAGGCGCTGGGCTTCAAGCAGCTTGCCGGCGATCCGCAGTTCCCGCAGCCGCTCGGCCAGCTCGGCGCGGATGAGGCCGACCGCGCGCTCGACCGTGGCGCGTTCCGTGACGAAGTGCTTTGCCGGATAGATGGCGCACCGGTCGAGTTGCGAGATGGCGTTGCCGGACACCGGATGAAAGCGCGTGATCCGCTCGACCTTGTCACCCCAGAGTTCGACGCGAACACCCTGTTCGTCGTAGGCAGGAAAGATCTCGACGGTGTCGCCCCGCACGCGAAAGGTCCCCGGCTCGAACGAGGCATCGTTGCGCTGATACTGGATGCCGACGAGCTCGCCGAGGATTCCCTCGCGGCCACGTTCGTCGCCCACCGCGATGCCGACCATCAGCGCCCGGTAGGCGGCCGGGTCGCCCAGGCCGTAGATCGCCGACACCGTGGAAACGATCACCACATCCTCGCGCTCCATCAGCGAGGATGTGGCGCGCAACCGCAGTCCTTCCAGATCCTGGTTGATCGAGGCGTCCTTCTCGATGTACACGTCGGTCGAAGGGACGTAGGCCTCGGGCTGGTAGTAGTCGTAGTAGGAAACGAAATACTCCACCGCGTTGGTCGGCAGGAACTGCTTCATCTCGCCGTAGAGCTGCGCGGCGAGGGTCTTGTTGTGGGAGAGAATCAGGGTCGGCCGGCCCCAGGCCGCGAGGACGTTGGCCAGCGTCATGGTCTTGCCGCTGCCGGTGACCCCAAGCAGGGTCTGGTAGCGCTCGCCTCGCGCCAGCCCCGCCGTCAGTGCGGCGATGGCCCGGGGCTGATCGCCTGCCGGCTGAAATGGAGCGCGGACCTCGAAACGGGGCATCCCGTCAATATAACCGGATGGTTCGGGAAATGTTCGGTCGGGGCCAGCGATCGGGATTCCGGGCGACCCTCGTCAATTCCCATCCTGCGCTTCGCGCCGCTCGACGGTCGCCACGCCTTTGACGCGACGGACGGCCTTCAGCACCTTGGCAAGGTGGGGGAGGTTGTCCACCTCGACGAAGATGGTCCCGAAGATGCTGCCGTCCTTCGAGTGAAGGTCGGCGCCACGAATGTTCGTCCCCGTCTGTGAGATCGTCTGCATGATGTCCGCGTAGAGGCCCCGCCGGTCGTCCCCAGTGACCACCAGGCGCACGGCGAAGGTCTCTCCGGTCTGCTCCTGCCAGTCGATGTCGACCCGTCGTCCTTCGCTTGCCAGCGTCAGCAGGTTGGGGCAGTCGGCGCGGTGAATCGAGATGCCGCGTCCCTGGGTGACATAGCCCACCACCGGGTCCCCGGGCACGGGCTGGCAGCACTGGGCATACCGAATCATCAAGCCATCGACACCCTGGATCTTGATGCCGCGGCCAAGGCGGATCCGGTCGATCACCCGGCCGAACACCGTGGGCGGCTTTTCCTGCAGCGCCTCGGAAGGAAGCTCCGGGAAGAGCGCCCGCATCACTTGCCCGATCGCGATGTCGCCCCGCCCGAGCGACGCTTCGAGCGCCAAGCCAGTCATCAAATTGAGTGCAATGGCAGCGTTCTCCACGGCCGCTGGCGCCGGCGGATCGAGCCGACGCCGCTTCAGTTCGCGGGTAAGGATCTCGCGACCGAGCTGGCTCGAGATCGTCTCCTCTTCCTGCCGGATCCACTGCTTGATCTTGCTCCGCGCCCGGCCGGTGCCCACATGGCTCAGCCAGTCGCGACTCGGCTTGGCCTGTGGTGAGGTGAGGATTTCGACGGTATCGCCGTTCTTCAACTCGCGATGGAGCGGGGCGATCCGGCCATTGACCCTGGCGCCGGAGGTCCGGAGCCCGACGTCCGTGTGCACGTGGAACGCAAAGTCGATCGCCGTGGCTCCCTTGGGGAGCTGCTTGACGTCGCCCTGCGGCGTGAAGACGAAGATCTCGTCGTGGTACAGGTCGACCTTGAGAAATTCGAGGAACTCCTCGGGCGTATGGCTTTCCTGCTGCAGCTCGAGCAGTTGGCGGAACCAGCCGAGTTGCCGCCCCAGGTCGTCCCCGCGCTCGGACGTCTTGTAGAGCCAGTGGGCTGCGATGCCGTACTCGGCGGTGCGGTGCATCTCCTGGGTGCGGATCTGGATCTCGAACAGCTGGCCACCGGGTCCGAAGATGGTGGTGTGCAGCGACTGGTAGCCGTTCGACTTCGGACTCGCGATGTAGTCCTTGATCCGTTCCTGCAGCGGTGTCCACACATGGTGAATGAGGCCGAGGACGTGATAGCACTCGGGCACCGTCCGGACGATCACGCGCATCGCCATGAGATCATAGATCTCCTCGAACGGCTTGTCGCGCTTGCGCATCTTCTGGTAGATGGAATACAGGTTCTTCGGCCGGCCACTCACCTCGAAGAACGGCAACCCCGCCCGCTTCAGCTCCTGCTCCAGCGGCCCTCGCAGCCGCGCAAGCGCCTGCTCGCGCTCGGTGCTCTTGGCGGTCACCTGTGCCGACAGCGCGGCGTACTCGTCGGCCTCGAGGAACTTGAAGGCCAGGTCTTCCAGTTCGGCCTTGACGTTGGCCATGCCGAAGCGATGGGCCAGCGGGCCATAGATCTCTCGCGTCTCGGTCGCGATCCGGTGGCGCCGCTCCGCGGGAAGGTGCTCCAGCGTGCGCATGTTGTGCAGCCGGTCGGCCAGCTTGATGATGATGACCCGCGCGTCCTTGGCGACGGACAGCAGCAGCTTGCGGTAGTTCTCCGATTGCTCCTCCGCCGAGGAGCGGAAGGAGAGATGGGAAATCTTGGTCAGGCCGTCAACCAGCTCGGCGACTTCGGCGCCGAATTCGCGGGCGATGTCATCGATCGTCGCCCCGGAATCCTCGACCACATCATGCAGCAGCGCCGCGCAGATGGAGGTGGTATCGACCAGCAAACCGGCGAGGATGGTCGCGACCGCGATCGAGTGCTCGACGAAATCCTCGCCACTCATCCGCTTTTGTCCGCGATGCGCTTCGGTCGAGAAGCTCAGCGCGCGCGAGATGGTGGCGATATCCAGCCGATCCCCGTGCCGCTCCAGGACCGAGAGGAAGGCGGGGGTGAGTTCGGCCAGCTGGGCACTCGACGCAGTGGTCACAGCAATCCGGCGGTGGCAAACGAGAGGTAGCGGTCGCCGGCAACGATCACGTGATCGTAGACTGGCAGGTCGAGCAGTTGACCGGCTGCCACCAGCTGCCGGGTCACCGCGCGATCCTCCGCCGAGGGGGTCGGATCCCCGCTCGGGTGGTTGTGCACCAGGATGATTCCGGCGGCCGCTTCTGCGATCGCAGCCCGGAACACCTCCCGGGGGTGGACCAACGAACTATCGAGCAGACCCCGGGTGACCAGCACATCCCGGAGGACCTGGGACCGGGTGTCGAGCGCCAGCAGATGGAACTCCTCCACCTGCAGGTCGCGCAGCCGACCGCCGACAATCCGGACCACATCGGCCGGCTCGGCGATGCGAACCACGCCTGGGCGGGCTTCGCGCGCCAGCCGGATTCCCAGTTCGAAGGCCGCAAGCAGCCGGGCCGCCTTGGCAGGCCCCACCCCCGGCGCCTGAAGCAGCTCGCTTGAGGGCCTGGCCGCCAGGCGACGAAGCACCCCGTCGCCGGCCGCCAGCAGGCGCGCCGCGACCCCGAGGGCGTCAAGATGGCAATCCCCCGTCCCAAGCAGGATGGCGACAAGCTCCTGCGCCGTCAACGATGCCGCCCCAAGTCGCCAGAGTCTTTCCCGGGGGCGATCGGCTGGAATTCGGGAGTTCATGGGGGCAGAATGGCCCGGAATGGGCCATTCCGGCGGTCCGGGATTCCGGACCGGCAGCACTCAATCGCGCGGCGGGATACGGGCGGAAGGGGCTAGAGTCCGGCCCCGTGACACTTCTTGTACTTCTTCCCCGACCCGCACGGGCAGGGATCGTTGCGCCCGATCTCCTGGTCGCCGGCCACCGGCGTGACCGAGCCCACGGTGCCGAGCGGCGTGGAGATGCGCGGCGGGGGCGGCGCCGGCACCCCGGCCGGACCGGTGAAGAGGTCATCCTCGCCCGGGCCGCTGGCTTGCAGGCGAGCCGGGGGTGGCGGCGGTGGCGGTGGCGCGGGGGCATCGGCGCTCACGCGGATTTTGAGGTAACGCTCGGCGAAGGTCGCCTGCATGTCGCGCAGCAGGTCCTCGAACATCTCGAACGCTTCCTTCTTGTACTCGACCAGCGGATCGCGCTGGCCGTAGGCACGGTACTGGATCGCGTTGCGCAGCTGATCGAGATCGTAGAGATGGTCCTTCCACTTCTCGTCGAGCACCGCCTGCATCACCTGCGACAACACCTGCAGGTCCACCTCGGGAATGCCGATCTTGACGCCAAAGTCATGCAGGTAGTCGACCTTGCGGGCAAAGGCGGCTTCGCCCTCGGTCCGCACCGCGGCCACCACGGCCTCGAGGTCGGGCGTGGCCTTGGCATCGAGCAGCGTCTCGGGCCCGACCAGGTAGTGCATCAGCAGCGATTCGCGCAGCCCGACCCGGTCGAAGTCCTCGGGGTGCAGGGCGGTGGCGAGGTAGTCGCGCACCGAGCGGTCGAGCGCCGCGCGCAGCATCTTCAGCGCCTCGGCCTTGCTCTCTTCACCCTTCTCGAGGGCGAACAAGCGGGTCGAGTAGATCACCTCGCGCTGCTGGTTCATCACGTCGTCGTATTCGAGCAGGCGCTTGCGGGCCTGGAAGTTCTGCAGCTCGACGCGCTTCTGCGCCGACTCGATGGCCATGGTGATCATCCGCCCGGTGATCACCTCGCCCTCCTCTGAACCGCTCTTGTCCATCATCGCCGCGATACGGTCCGACCCGAACAGCCGCATCAGGTCGTCTTCGAGCGAGAGGAAGAAGAGCGACTCGCCGGGATCCCCCTGCCGGCCTGCCCGGCCACGCAACTGGCGGTCGATGCGCCGCGACTCGTGACGCTCCGTGCCGATGATGTGCAGGCCGGCTTCGGGCAGGGTCAGGTCGAGGTCGGCCCCGAGCTTGATGTCGGTACCGCGGCCGGCCATGTTGGTCGCGATCGTCACCCCGCCCTTCTGGCCCGCCTTCGCCACAATCTCTGCTTCCCGCTGGTGGTACTTGGCATTGAGTACTTCGTGAGTGACGCCGCGGCGCTTGAGCTGGCGCGAAAGCGTCTCCGAGACCTCGACGCTCGTGGTGCCGACCAGGATCGGCCAGCCGAGCTGGTGCAGGCGATCGATCTCGTCGACCACCGCGTTGTACTTCTCGCGACGCGTCTTGTAGATCCGGTCGGGGTGATCGGTCCGCCGAATGGGCCGGTTGGTGGGAATCACGGCGACCTCGAGACCATAGATCGAGTACAACTCCGTTTCCTCGGTCTCGGCCGTGCCGGTCATGCCCGACAGCTTCTCGTACATGCGGAAGTAGTTCTGGATCGTGATCGTGGCGAGCGTCTGGGTCTCGCCCTTGACGGTGACCCCTTCCTTCGCCTCGACCGCCTGGTGCAGCCCGTCGGACCAGCGCCGGCCGACCATGATGCGGCCGGTGAACTCGTCGACGATGAGGACCTGCCCTTCCTGGACGATGTAATCGACTTCCTTCTCGTACAGGGCGTGGGCCTGCAGCAGCTTGTGCAGGATATGAAGCTGCTCGCTCTTGGCGGCGTAGTCGGCTTCGATCTTCTGGCGCTGCTCGGCCTTCTCCTCGACCGAAAGCTCGGTGTCGTGCTCCAGCGCGTGGATCTCGATCGAGATGTCCGGCACCACGAACAGCGTCGGATCGTGCGGGGACATGGCCGCCGTCCCGCGATCGGTCAGGTGGACCGAGTGCCCCTTCTCGTCGAGCACGAAGAACAGCTGTTCCTCGATCTCGCGCATCTGTTGCTGGCGCGTCGGGAGCTTGCGGTCGACGATGTAATCCAGTTCGGTGCGCTGGACGAGCTGCTTGACGCCCTGCTCGTTCAGGAGCTTCACCAGCTTCTTGTTCTTCGGGCCGCCGAGCTGGGCCTGATACAGTTTCAAGCCGGCCTCGGTGCGGGTCTTGTCGTCCTGGAGCAGGCGCTCGCCTTCCGCGACCAGGCCGCTCACCACTTCGTTCTGGCGACGGACCAGCTCGGACACGCGCGCGTTGTGCTCCCGGTAGGCGGTGCTGTCTTCGTCCCCGACCGGCCCGGAGATGATCAGTGGCGTGCGGGCTTCGTCGATGAGGATCGAGTCGACCTCGTCGATGATGGCATAGACATGCTCGCGCTGCACCCGCTGGTCGAGCGAGTAGACCATGTTGTCGCGGAGGTAGTCGAAGCCGAACTCGTTGTTGGTACCGTAGGTGATGTCGGCGGCGTAAGCGGCCCGACGCGTCGGCGACGACGGCTCGGTGTCATCGAGACAGCCGACGGTGAGGCCGAGGTAGCTGAAAAGATGCCCCATCCACTGGGAGTCGCGGCGGGCGAGATAGTTGTTGACGGTGACCAGGTGGCACCCGCGCCCCGTCAGTCCGTTCAGGTACAACGGCAGCGTGGCCACCAGCGTCTTGCCTTCACCGGTCGCCATTTCGGCGATGCGGCCGCGGTGCAGCGCGATGCCACCGATCAGCTGGACGTCGTAGGGAACCATGTTCCATTCGATCGGCTGGCCAGTGACCTGCGCGGTCGTGCCCACCAGGCGGCGGCAGGCCTCGCGCACCGTCGCAAACGCCTCGGGCAGAAGATCGTCCAGGGTCTGCGCGACCTCGTCCTTCCAGAGTCGCTCGGCCTTGCGCAGTTCGCTGTCGATCTGCTCGCGCTCAACCGGATCGGCACAGGCATGCTTGTCCGCCCGCAGGCGATCGACCTCGGCCCGCAAGGCATCGGTGCGCGTGAAGAGGATGCCCTTCAGCGTGGCGGTCTGCCCGCGCAGGGCGTCCTCGTCCAGTCCCTTGAGGAGCGCTTCCTGCGCGCGGATCTGCGCCAGCACCGGTTGAAGGCGTTTGACCTCGCGGTCCTGCCGCGATCCGAAGACGGTCTCGAACACCTTCTTGATCATGCCCCATTACTCCCGTAAAGCCGCTCGCCCATGATGTACTCCGCCACGTCGCGCGGCACCCATCCCGCCAGCGACAGCTGCTCGGCCACCCTCGTCCGGATCGCGGTGGACGACAGTTCCAGCCGGGGGACCGCCACCTCGAGATCGAAGCCAGGCGGAATCTCCTCGTCATCGCGCCGGAACACCGCGATGCGCGCCAGCCGGCGAATTTCCTCGGGCTCACGCCACCGCGGGAACTCCCGCGCGGCGTCGGCACCCAGCAGCAGGATGAGTTCGTGGTCCGGGTTCTCAACCCGGAGTTCCCGCAGCGTCTCCACGGTATACGACGGACCAGGGCGATCGAGTTCCCGTTGGTCGATCGCCATGCCGGCGAGCCCCTCGATCGCCATCGAGACCATCCAGGCCCTATCGAGCGAATCGGCGTGATGCCTGCCTTCCTTCAGCGGCTGCGATCCGGCCACCAGGAAGCGCACCCGATCCAGCCCCAGTTGCTCGCGCGCCAATTCAGCGACGATCAGGTGGGCGTTGTGAATCGGATCGAAGGAACCGCCGAAAATTCCGAGGCCAAGGCGCACGCTGTCAGTGCCCCGAGGTGCCCTTGTCAGCGGACGCGGCTGACGGCGGGGTGGCCGGACAGGTGGCCTCGAGCTTGGGATCGGCGGGCCACTGCCTGCGGTAGTAGCCACACATATCCCGCACGTCATCGATGTACCCCAGATGGCGATACGTTGCCACGAGCTTGACGAGCGCATCGGGAACGACGGCGGCCTGGGGCCATGTGGCGATCAGATGCCGGAAGACCAGGATGGCGGAGTCGAACGCCTTGAACCGGTAGTAGAAGGTGCCGGTCTTGTATTCCTTGGCGGCGAAACGATCGTTGAGCACCTGGATCTTCGCCGTTGCTTCCTTGGCCGCGGCGGAGGTGGGGTAGCGACTGACCAGCTCCTGGTAGGTCGCCAGTGCGGTCTGGCCGTACGTCGGATCGAGCTCTACACGTCGCCAGAGCACGTTGTAGGCGTTGCCGGCCCGCAGCAGGGCCCCAGGGGCGAGCGAGTCGCTGGGATACTCATCCGAGAGGTGGCGGTATTCCCGGACCGCCTGAAGATTGCTTCCCTGCGCCAACCTCGCGTCACCCGCATAGATGAACTTCAGGCGTGCCCGAGGATCACCGGGGGACATCTCCAGCGTCACCCGCTCGAAGAGGGCCGTGGCCTTGTCCCATTTCTTCTTGGCAAACAGGGACATCGCCTCGGTCCAGAGCGAGTCGATGCGGGCCGGGGACGCAACCAGCGGTCGCGGCGGCGTCACCACAGCGTGTCGCGCACACCCCGTGCTGAGCGCCAGCGAGGCGAGGAGGAGGACGATGGTGCGGCGTTGCGTCACGGAAGCCCCTTGCTCGTCGAATCGGTCGCCGCGCCGGAGTTACCGAGGCGGAGTCGTTCAAGTGCCAACGCCGTAATCGAGTCCGGCGAGACCGGTGCCGCCGCCACGCCTTGCCAGGCAAGCGCCGCGGCGGCCATGTCGCCCTGCGCAAGCCGGGCATCCCCGAATCCCACCATCGCCCTCCTCCCAACTTGCCCCAAGGGGTCGCTGCGCGCCGCTCGATCGAACCACGGCTCGGCTTCGGTCGGGAGTTGCTTGCTGAGGGCTTGAAGCCCAAGGCTCAGCTGACACGCCCCAAGTTCGCGCACCAAGTCTTCGCCGATCCCGGCGTTTCCGCCCCGTCGCACAGCCCCCTCCAGCGTCGGCACGGCACGCTGGCAATCGCCCGAGGCTCGCAGTGCCCGCCCAAGCGCCAGAATCAACGAATCCGCTGCTCCCCGACCCGGCCCAGCCGCCAGGGCTGCCGGAAGAACTGAGGTCGCCAGGGTGTCGAAGGGCCCCGGCTCGTGGGCCAATCTGAGCGACAGTCGCCCCAGAGGCCACCCCGGCGCCAATCGGCGCAGCCCGGCGATCGCCAGCACGAGCGCGGGCGGGTTGTCGTCGCGTTCGGCCGCCACCGCAGTCCTGGCCAGTCCTGACGCGGCTTCGCCAGCTCGCTGGGGGTCGTCGACGCCGAGCTTCGTCCAGGCTGCCGCCGCCACGGCGAGGGAGTCCGCCAGAAACGCGGCATCGGCCAGCTTGGCCGTAACCCTGGCCGACGGCGCCACCGTCCGGTACCACCCGACCGCATCATTCCAGCGGCCATCGTGCCATGCGGCGTCCCCAAGTCGCTCGCGATCTGATCCCGCCGAATGGCACGCGGTGAGGCACATCAGGGCGACGCCGAATCGCCTCACCCCGCGATCCGCTCCACCATGGCCAGGTAGGCTGCGATCCCCTCGAGGTCAGGACGCTGCGATTGGCACGCCTGCCAGATGGTCCTCGCCTGGGAGGTGTCGCCGGCCAGGTAATGTGCCAGGCCCAGCTGAACACGTGCATCGACCCAATCGGGGCGATCGGCGAGAATCGCCTCGAGGGTCTCGCGGGCCTGGAGCGGATTGCCAGCCTCGAGCAGCAGGCGGGCGAGGCGAAGGCGCAGATCGAAGTAGGTGGGGCCAAGCAACACCGCACGTCGATACTGGTCGACCGCCTCCCCCAGA
>JANYAG010000324.1 GCA_025361465.1 Gemmatimonadota bacterium | reverse complement strand
CTGACGGTGACTTCGACGTGCTCCGGCGGGGGGGCTTGTCCGGCGGCGCGACCGCGGCCGAAGATCGACGAGAAGATGTCGCCGAGCCCGAACGAGCTGAGGTCGCCCAGATCAAGTCCCTCTTCCGGCGACGGGCCCGCGTGGCCGCGTCCCGGGCCGCCGCGCTGAGAAGACCCGCGACTCCCGGTGAACGCACCGAGGCGACGCATCTGGTCGTACTTGGCCTTCTTCGTCGGATCGGACAGTACTGAATGCGCTTCGGAGACCTGCTTGAACTTTTCCGAGGTCTGCGGGCTGTTGGGATTGGCGTCCGGGTGGTACTGCTTGGCCAGCTTGCGGTACGCCTTCTTGATCTCAGCGGGCGTCGCAGTATCCGGTACGCCAAGCACGGCGTAGAAGTCCTGGTTCGCCACTCAGGCTGCACCCGGATCGGTGTAGACCTGCACGCGGGCCGGCCGCACGATGGCACCCTTGAAGCGGTACCCTGTCTGGAAGGTGGCCTTGACGGTGTGATCCTGTTCGGAGGATTCGGGGCTCGCCACGGCGACGGCCTCCTGCTCCTCCGGATTGAAGACCTCACCCACCGGATCAACCCGTTCAAGCCCGGCGGCTTCGAGTTCCTTCCGGAGCTTCTTCTGCGTCAGGTCGAATGCGGACCGGAAGGCTTCAGGGGAGGTGGCCGTATCGCTGGCGGCGAGGCGATCCACATCATCCAGCACATCAAGGAGGCGAGCGACGAGCGAGGTCGCGCCGCGATCAAACGCTTCCGTCTTTTCCCGATGCGTGCGCTTGCGGTAGTTCTCGTACTCGGCCGCCAGCCGGAGGTAGCGGTCTTCCAGGGCAGCCATCGTGCTGGCCACCTCGGCCGCGGGGACAGCTTCCCCAGGTTGCCACTCCTCAGCGACCGGTTCGGCCACGACCGGCGGGACATCCTGGGCAGACTGGCTCGGCTCTCCGTGGGGCGGCTTCGATGACTTGTGCGACTTGGTCATTGGTACTGGCACTCCGGCAACCCGTGAATCCCTAAAGGAAGGCAAGCCATGTGCCTCGGCGCAATGCCATGTTGGCAGAGAAGTGCAGCGAGTCATCCTGAGCGAAGCGAAGGAGAAGCGTGGCGGCCTCTCGGTGAAGCCCAGCCACGCATGCCCCTCGCTTCGCTCAGGGCGACCTGTCTCCCCGGGCCCTTCCCAGCATTCCGAAAAGCGCCGTCTGCGCCGCCCGTGCCCGGATCTCGCTCCGGCTGCCGACAAAGCGCCCAAGCACGGATTCGACCCGCTCACCGATGGCGAATGCAAACCAGACGGTGCCCACCGGTTTCTCCGGCGTCCCACCATCGGGACCGGCGATTCCGGTCACCGCGATCGCCACCTCGGCCCCGAAGCGGGCCTGCACTCCCCGGACCATTGCTTCCGCCGTTTCGGCCGATACCGCGCCTTGCCGGACGATTACCTCGGGCGGCACCTGGAGGAGGTCGATCTTGGCCTGATTGGCATACGCGACCACCCCGCCGAGAAAGACGTCTGAGGAGCCGGGGATCTCGGTGAGGCGCCCCGCGACGAGGCCGCCAGTACAGGACTCGGCCACGGCAAGATGGAGCCCCTTGGCTCGGAGCTGATCGAGCAACACGGCGGCCAAGTCGGCCTCGTCCTCGCCGTAGGCGCACGGGCCAACCACGGCACCCAGCCGGTCCACCCCCTCCCGGAGCCGCGTATCGGCCTCTCCTGGTGGCAGCTGCCAGGCGGTGAGCCGGAGGTCAACACCGGCTGTTCCCGGGAGATAGGCCAGCCCGAGGGGGGCCAGGTCGTCTTCGAGCGATCCGATCCGCTCGGCGAGGGTCGACTCCGCTACGCCGGTGGTCCGCAAGGTGGCCGAACGGATCACCAGCCCGGTGGAGCGGTCGGCGAGTCGGGGCGCCACTTCGTGTTCGAGCAGCTTGCGCATCTCGACCGGGACGCCGGGGAGCATGATCACCAGCCCTCGCGGCGATTCGAGCCAGAGCCCTGGCGCACTGCCCCAGCGATTGCTGAGAATGGTCCCCCCGGTCGGCACCATGGCTTGGCTGCGGTTCGTCTCGGCGGGAACGCGGCCGAGGCGCGCGAAGCGCTGCACCAGCGCCTGCCAGACCGACTCGTCAAACACCAGCGGCATCTCGAGCAGCTCGGCCACGACCTGGCGAGAAATGTCGTCGCGCGTCGGACCGAGCCCACCGGTCGTCAGGACCGCCCCCGTTCGAGCCAGCGCCGCGCCGATCGCATCGCGGATCGCCGCAGGATCATCACTCACCGCGGTGCGACGGGTGATCCGGATGCCGCGGTCCGACAGGACGCGACCGATGTGGGCGGAGTTGGTATCGACCGTGAAGCCAAGCAGCAATTCGGTGCCGATCGTCACCAATTCGAGGTTGGTGGTGGCGGGCGACGAAGCGTCCACGCGCCGGCTACCGGAACATCTTGCGATACTGCACCAGGTAGACCACGAAGGAATAGATCGTGAGCGTCAGCGCAATGCCGAGCGTCGCGGCCACGAACCCGCCATGGAACTGGTGCCAGTAGTTGGCGAAGCGTGAATGCTCCCAGCCGAGCGGGCGCACCGCGTCGCGGAAGGCGAACCACGTGAGCACACCGCCGATGAAGACGTTTTGCAGCACGGCCTTGGTCTTCCCCGCCTGGGAGGCCGCAATCACCACGCCCCGGCGTTGGGCCCAGGAGCGCAGGATCGTCATCGCCACCTCGCGGGCCAGGAGGAGAAGACAGAACCAGAGCGGAATGCTGCCCCAGATGGGGATGTCGTAGAGTTCCTGCCGCTGCCGCGAGATCCAGTAGATCGGGACCAGCGTGGCGAGCAGGAGGAGCTTGTCGGCCAGGGGATCGAGCAGCTTGCCGAGATCGGTGACCTGGTTGGTGCGCCGGGCGATGCGCCCGTCGATCACGTCGGTCACTGCC
>JANYAG010000311.1 GCA_025361465.1 Gemmatimonadota bacterium | reverse complement strand
CCCGGTACTGGAACTGCCGCGTCGTCGGGTTGAAGCCGGTGACGTAGAGCAGCCGCGCGTCGGGGGCGATCGTGGCCGAGTACTGTCCCAGCGGCGTGTTCTGCAAGCCGAAGATGCGCACCAGGGCGCCGCTGGCGTTGACCATCGTCGTCGTGAGGCGCAACCGGTCGCCGAAGCCCCAGCGTGCCGGCGGATTGAAATTCATGTTGAGGTCCATCCGCGCCTGCCACTGGGTGTGGCACGAATTGGCCCCCGCGATCCGGTCGAACTGGGACCGAATGCAGTTGCGTGCGCCCGAGGGTGCGGTGGCGAGCAGCGCATTCATCTGGGAGGCGAGCTCGGGATCGGACGTGGTCGCGGGATTGGCGACATACGCGCGATCGTTGCCCGAGGCACCGTCCCCGTTGACGTCACCCACCACGGTCGGCGTATAGGGGAAGCCCGAGTACACGTTGGTGCGGATGTTGAAGTTGAACCACCAGGCGCGCGCGCTCGCGGTCAGCGTGAACTGGTGGGTCGGCTGGGTGCCAGGCACCCATTGCTTGACGCGCGGATCGCCCGCGGTCGTGGCCGACCCGCCGCCCCCGCCGAAGCCCCGGAAGGAGAAGCCGCCGCCGCCGGCCATCTCGATCATCACCGCGCCCCCGCCAAAGCCGCCGAACCCGCCGCCGGCGCCGAAGCCGCGCGTTTCCGCCCGCGAGTTGCTGAGCACGTAGGTGAACGAGAGGTTGACCCTGTTGTTGAACAGGGCGTGTGGCGGCGTGATGGTGGCGTTGAGCTGGCTCGACCAGTTGTGGATGTCCGAGACGGTGTTGGTGACCCGGCCGTACTGCGAGTAGATCCGCGAGGCGCCCGGGGCGATTCCGCCGGTGGCCGGCACCACGTCGAGCGCGGAGACATACACCGGGCGGCCTGCCTCGCTGGCGAGGGTGAAGCCGGGTTGCTCGCGCAGGTTGACGTCGAGCCCGCTCTCGCCGTTGACGCCATAGGAGTAGACGCCCGACAACAGCAGGTTCCACTTCGCCAGGCGAATGCCGTCGATCGTCAGGTTGCCGCGCCAGCTGACCGGTGCGCGGAAGTTGCGATCGAACACCGATACCGTCGGCTGGCTGACGGAGAAGGTGCCGGGTGCGGTGCCGTCGAGGCACGCGCCGGGGGTGTTGCCGCTGATCGTTGTCCAGTCGGGGATCGGCGTCGCGGCCCCGACGCACGACAGCGTGGTCCGCGTGCTCGGCAAGCCCGTGGCATCGACCAGCGCGGCGATCCGACTGTTGCTGGTGGCGCCGCGATACGCGCCCACCGAGCCGGACACCGTGAAGCCGGGCAACGTGCTCGGCCGCCCGCCACCTCCTGCCATCATGATCATCATCATGAGTTCCGGCGGGATCTCGCCGCCACGTGCCGAGAACGGCGTCGGTCCGCTGGGACCCTTGCCGCGCCGCCCCGCCGACGCCCACGAGAACCCCAGCCGTGGCGACCAGCCGATGTCGTTGGGCACCAGGTCGGTGCGCAGGCCGAAGAGGGAGTCTACCGCCGGGTTGTAGTCCGGCCTGGTGTTGGAATGCGCCGCATCGATGCGCACGCCGCCCTGGAATTGCAGCGCCTTCGACGGCTGCCAGTCGTCGCCGATCCAGCCGCCGAACGTCGTCCCCGAACTCGAGCGCTCGTAGGTGGTGAGCGTGCGGCTGAACGACGCCGGGCGATTGGCCTGCAGGTCGGCCAGCGTCTGGTAGGAGAACGAGCCGACCAGGTTGCCGGCGGAATAGTTGGTGCTCGAGGAGTAGGAGAGCTGCTGCCCGATCTTGATCTTGTGCTTGCTGGTGGGTGTGAGGACCGAGAGCTCGTTGCGCAGCATGTAGTTGGTGCTGGAGCTCCGGTTGACGCCGCCACCGGCGCCGAAGTTGAGCGACGTCAGGCCGGTCCGGCCATCGCTGAACTCGGTTCCGATCCGGACACTGCCGCCCGGGAGGGAGAGGTAGGGCTCCCCGTGCCCGCTCTGATGATTGAGCGAGACCCCCAGCTCATCGAGGAAGCCGTGCAGGTAGCCCGACAACGCACCGGAAAGGAACTGGAAGGTCTGGCTGTTCTTGGAGGCGCTCGAAGGGAACGACAGCCCGCCGTTCCCGGGGCCGCCGTTGGTGTTCCAGAAGGAATTGGCCGAGATGCGGATGGTGGTCGTGGCCTTGGGGGCGAAGTCGAGCGACAACGACGTCGACGTCATGTCGTTCTTCGATCGATCGGGAATGTTCGCCGACGTCAACGGCACACCGAGGCCGGTGAGGGCGCTCGACACGGCGGTCACGGTGTCGGCGAGCACGCCGTACTGCGACAGGATCGACTCGCGGGGCGCGAAGAGGGTGTACGCCTCGCTGCTCTGGTCGCCGAAATCCCACGAGAGCATGTAGTGCGACTTCTTCTTGACGATCGGGCCCCCGACGAAGCCGCTCGCCGAGCCGAGCCGCGGCACCGGGATCGGCGAACTCGGGTCAGCCCACGCCAGGTGCGAATCGGCGAACTGCCCTCGGGCGGTGGCCGTGAAGATGTCGGTGCCACCGCGCATCGTCATCGCGTTCTGGCCCCCGGCGAAGCCGGCCTTCGAGACGTCGGACGTGGTCGTCACCAGCTTGGACGTCGCGATGGCGTCGCGCGGGAGATTGCCGCCGCCGAACGCCATCCCGTCCACCGTGGCGTTGTTCTGATTGCCCGCCGCGCCCAGCACCGAATACGCCGAGTCGCCGATGGCCAGCACACCCGGCACTGAGGTGATCAGCGCGAGCAGGTCCGACGGATTGAGGGTGAAGAGCGCCCCGTTGAGCAGGTCCTTCTCGAGGCCGCCGGCGGAGGTCCCGTCACTCTTGCGCTGCGCCGTCACCGTGATGGTGTCGAGCTTGACGGCAACGGACGTGAGGTTGACGTCGCCCACGATCAGCACATTGGACAGCCCGACGCGCGTCGAGCGGAAGGTCGCCGGCTGGAAGCCGATCTTCCGGACGTTGATGATGTAGTCGCCCTCGGGCGGGCTGAACAGCAGGGTGAAGGAGCCGTTGCTGCTGGTCGTCGCGGTCCGGACCGCCTGGGTGTTGAGTCCCGTCACCGTGATCGTGGCGCCGGGGATCGCCGCCTTGCCGGCCTCGAGGACGCGGCCCCGGAGGATCTCGCTGCCATCCTGCGCGCGCGCCCATGTGGGATGGCCGATCGCCAGCAGGACCAGGAGGACGAAGGCGGTGCGGCGGACGAACGTCATGTGCCTAACCTGGTCAGGGTCCGTGGCGAACGGGACCATCAGTACTTTTGCGGGGATCAGGCTCTATACGCGGCCATCCCACCGCCAGTTGCAGTCATCAAGATGCGCATTTCACGCCGCGCGTTTCACGTTACAGGTTGCACCGTTGCGGATGTTTTTGGTCGGTATTCGCCTGACGTCACCACTCGGTTCGCCAAACGGGTGGGGATCGCCATATTCATCGTTGTTCTCGCCGACGCGGTCGGCATCGCCCCATTCCAGGTGTCCAGGAGGCAGGATGTTTCGCAAGATCGGCTCGGCCGGTCGGTGCGTGGTCGCGGCAGTTGTTGTGGCCGGACTCGCATCGCGTCCGTCGGTGGCAGGGGCGCAGGGCGCGCCAGCGGTTGCACCCAAGGTGATGCCCGCCGCGGTGCAGCAGAACGACGCCGAGTACACCGCCCTCATCAAGAAGAACCTCTCCGATCCGCGCATCTCGACCGAACTGGTCGATCATCTCCCCGCCTCGGCCACCGTGCCGACGCCGCTGAAGGCATTCGGGCACATCATCGGGCAGATCGGTGAACTCGATCGCAGCGCGGCGATGCACCAGTATCTCGCCTCGATCGCGAAATCGTCGCGCCGGGCCAAGTACTGGACCATCGGCAAGACCGAGGAAGGCCGCGACATGGTCATCCTGGCCATCGCCGATGAGGCCACCATCGCCTCGCTCGACAAGTACAAAGGCTACCTGAAGGAACTCACCGATCCGCGGAAGACCTCCGAGGCACGGGCGCAGCAGCTGCTCCACACGGCCAAGCCGATCTACTGGGCCACGGCGGGCATGCACTCGGGCGAGTTCGGCGGGCCGGAGATGCTGATGGAGCTGGCGTACCGCCTCGTGGTCGAGGAGACGCCGCTGATCCGCAGCATCCGCAACAACGTGATCGTCTTCATCACCCCGGTGGTCGAGCCCGATGGCCGCGACAAGTTCGTGGACGCGTACTACTTCAACAAGAAATACGGCACCACGGTCGGCCGGGTGTCGACCCCCTATTGGGGCCGCTATGTCGCGCACGACAACAACCGCGACGGGATGGGGCAGTTCCTCGCCCTGACCAAGAACATTACCAAGACCTTCCTCGAATGGACGCCGCAGGTGCTCCACGACCTGCACGAGTCGGCGACCTATCTGTACGCCTCGACCGGCACCGGACCCTACAACGAGCAGCTCGACCCGATCACCATCGGCGAATGGTGGACGCTGGCGACCAATGAAGTGACCGAGATGGCGAAGCGGAACGTGCCCGGCGTCTGGACCTACAACTACTACGATGGCTGGATCCCGAACTACATGTTCTTCGTCGCCCACTCGCACAACTCGACCGGGCGATTCTACGAAGTCCAGAGCTACGGACCCGACACCTCGGTGGTGCGCCCGGGGGCGACGACGACGAGCCGTGAGTGGTATCGCGCCAACCCGCCGCTGCCGATGATCAAGTGGAGCCCGCGCGCCAACACCAATATCCAGGAATCGGCCATCCTGCTCAGCCTCGGCCTGGTGGCCCGTGAACGGGTGACCTTCCTCGAGAACTACTGGGTCAAGAGCAAGCACTCGGTCGAGAAGGGGCGCACCGGTCCGGTGTTCGGCTGGGTGATCCCGGCTGGGCAGCATGCCAAGGCCAATGCCGCCGAAGCAGTCAACGACCTGCGGCGCCAGGGGCTCGAGTTCCACCGTGCCACGGCGGCGTTCACCGCCGGCAAGGTGCAGGTCAACGCGGGTGACTACATCGTCCGCGCCGACCAGCCCTATCGCACCCTGGCCGACATGTACTTCTCGCTGCAGAACTACCCGCCCGAAAATCCGTCGCCCTACGATGACACCGGCTGGACCTTCCCGCTGATGCGGAACATCACCATCACCGCGGTCCTCGACAGCTCGATGCTGAAGCAGGCGATGACGCCGGTGACCGCCGACGTCAACGCCGCTGGTGGCGTGACTGGAACCGGCACCGTGGTCGTGGTGGAAAACACCGCAGACAATGCGCTGGTGACCTTCCGCTTCAAGTACGCCGGCGTGAAGATGATGGCGGCGGAAGCCGACTTCGAGGCCGCCAATCACCACTTCGCGGCCGGGGCGCTGGTCATCCCGAACGCCAACGTGGCCCAGCTCGACCACGCCCTCAAGGCGCTGGGGCTCTCGGGCGTCGCGATGGCATCGGCACCGAGCGTCAAGATGCATGACCTCGACGTGCCGCGCATCGGCTACGCCCACAGCTGGGGGAGCACCCAGGACGAAGGGTGGGTGCGCGCCGCGCTCGATCACTACGGCGTGCCGTATGACTACTTCGGCGAGCCGAAACTCAAGGAAGGGAACCTGCGCGCCAAGTACGACGTGATCATCTATCCGTCGGGCGGTCAGGGCATCGGCGGCGCGGGCGGTCGCGGCGGTGCAGGCGGCGGCGGCGGCGGTGGCGGTGGCGGCGGGGGTGGTCGTGCCGGCGCGATTGCTCCGCCGGCGCCGACCGGGCCAGTGCCGTACAAGCGCACGGCCGAGTTCCCGTCATTCGGGACTCCCGACTCGACCGATGACCTGCGGGCGACCGCCGGACCCGAGGCGATGAAGGCGTTGTACGAGTTCGTGCAGCAGGGCGGCACCCTGATCACCGAGGGCAGCACCACGCCGATCTTCCCCAACCTCTCGCTCACGCCTGGGGTGCGGATGGAATCGCCGAGCGGTGTCTTCGCACGCGGCACCATCCTGCGTGGCATGATCACGGACCGGACCAGCCCGCTCGTATATGGCTACGAATACAATGAGCTGCCGATCTACTTCAGCGGCGCGTCGGTGCTGAGCACCTCGCCGCCACCGCCTCCCGCGGCCGGCGCTGATGCTGCCGGTGGCCGCGGCGGCCGTGGCAGTGCGCTCAGTGCCAACACGACGCCGATGGCGAACAAGCTCACCCTGTCCGGCTGGGATCCTGCCCACACCGGCACGCCCTATGGCGCGCTGCCGGTTGACACTGCCGACGCTGCTGGTGGTCGTGGTGCCGGGGGTCGTGGTGGTGCGCCGGGTGCAGGCGCTCCCGGGGGTGGTCGTGGTGCCGCCGGCGCTGGTGCAGGTGCGCCGGCCGCGCCGCCGTCCCTGCCGGGCGTCACGGCCGATCCGAACTCAAGGACGCGCGTGGTGATGCAGTTCCCCGACAAGGCGGCCGACATGCTGCTCTCCGGCACGCTCGCCGGTGGCGAGGGGCTGCAGGGCAAGGCGCAACTGGTCGACGAGACCGTCGGCAAGGGCCACATCGTCCTGTTCGGCTTCCGGCCCTACTGGCGCTGGCAGACGCATGGGACGTTCGCGCTCGGCTTCAATGCGATCCTGAACTGGAATGACCTTGATGCAGGCAGTAAGTAGACCAGGAGTGATGGGTGTTTGGTGAATGGTGATGGGTGATGGGGCACTGATGAGGAGAGCGACATGCGCGCAATAGCCAAGGTGATCGGGGTCCTGTTCATAGTCGCCGCCCTCTATGCGTTCGTGGACACCGGCTTCGGACTGGATCGCACCATGATGCTGGGGCTCTTTCCGGTGAATGCCTTGCTCAACGTCGTCCACCTCGTCCTTGGCATCTGGGCCTATTCCTCGTCGCGAGCGGACACCCCGGCGGGCCATTTCTGCCGCTGGGGGGGCGTGGTGTTCATCGCGCTCGGTGCCCTCGGGTTTGCCATCGACACACCGTTCGACCTGATCCCGCTCGGCGGCGCCGATCGTTTCCTCCACATCGGCGTCGGCCTGGTGCTGCTGGTGACGGGGTTGATCGACGCCGCCCGCCCGCGGGCCTACCACCGGGCTCGCTGATCGGTTTCTTCCTGAGGGGACCAGTGATCATGCGACCACGTCTCACCACGTCACTGGTCTTGGCCGTGGCGCTGCTCGGGGTGCGCTTCGCCCCGGCGCAACAGCCGTATCGCGATGCAAGACTGCCGGTGGCCGAGCGGGTGAGCGACCTCGTCGGCCGAATGACCCTCGAGGAGAAGTTCTGGCAGCTGTTCATGCTGCCGGGCGACCTCGACGATCCGACGCACGACTATTCCCACGGCGTCTTCGGGCTGCAGGTCCGACTGCCGGCCAACATCCCGCCCAAGGGTTCACCGGCCGGCAGCACGGCCCGCGCCCACGCCGAGCGCATCAACACCATCCAGCACTATTTCGTCGAGCAAACCCGCCTCGGCATTCCGATGATCCCGTTCGAGGAGGCGCTGCACGGACTGGTCGCCCCGGGCGCCACGGCATTCCCCCAGGCGATCGCCCTGGCCGCGACGTGGGATACCGGATTGGTGGCGCAGGTATCGCGCGCGGCCGCGCGCGAGAGCCGCAGTCGCGGCATCCGCGACGTCCTCTCCCCCGTCATCAACCTCGCCACCGACGTGCGCTGGGGCCGGGTCGAAGAGACCTATGGCGAAGACCCGCTGCTCACTTCGCTGATGGGCCGAGCCTTTGTGACGGCGTTCGAGGAGTCGGGCATCGTCGCCACGCCGAAGCATTTCGTCGCCAACTCCGGTGACGGAGGCCGTGACTCCTATCCGATCGACATCGACCAGCGGCTGCTGCTGG
>JANYAG010000168.1 GCA_025361465.1 Gemmatimonadota bacterium | reverse complement strand
ACTCGCCAATGCCCTGCGCGCGCGCAACCGGCTGATCGAGACCGCCGCGGCGACGTCGGAATGGACGGCCCTCACCGCCGAACGGGAGTTGCTCGACCGGGCCTCGGCGGCCTGGGGCGCACGGTCCAAGAGCGCGGCGCGGCGCGACCAGGTGCGCCGGCGCGCCGAAGAGCTCACGCCGCAACTTGCGGCGCTTCCCGATCAGGCCCGCGTGACCACGCTCCTGCAGGAACGGGCGGCGGCCTTGGCATTGCGGGATGCGACCGACCGGCAGTGCGAGGAGCGGCGCACGCGTTGGAACCAGGACGGACAGGAAGTGCGCACCCGCCTGGAGCAGTTCCGCGATCGCTACAAGGAACTCAAGGAGCAGCGCACGCTGATTGAGTCACGCGGGGCCGAAGGGATCTGTCCCACCTGCGGCCGGCCGCTCGGCAAGGATGTTCAGGCGCTGCTCGACCTGCTCGGTCGCCAGCTCGAGGATGTGCAGGTGGATGGACAGTACCTGCGGCAGCGGGCCGAGCAGCTGCAGGATCCGCCCGCGGAGTTGATCGAGCTGGAAGCCGAACGCGAGCGGAAGGAAGGTCATCTCCGCCGAGCCACCGAAGCGCTGGGGCAGGCCCAGGCCCAGCTGCATCAGCGCGCGGAGCTCGAGAAGGAGCGCGGTCGCCTGGCGGCCGAACTCGCCCCGCTCGAGGCCGAGCTGGCCGGCCCGGCCGCGGCCTACGATGCCGTTCGTCATGAAGCGGTGCGCACGCGGCTCACGGATCTCGATCCGCTGCGCCGGGAGCACGAACAACTGGTGGGGCTCGCCGCCCATGCCGAGACGCTGCTGGCCGCCGCCGCGCTGGCGGAACAGCGGGCGACCGCCTCGGAGGCGGAACTCGCGGCACTCGATCACCGGCTGGTGCTGCTTGGCTGGGATCCGGACAGCTTCCATGCCACCGAACAGGCATTGCGGGAGGCCGAGACCTCGCTGCAGGCCGCCCGCGTGGCGGTGGCGCGCGCCACGTCGTGGGTGGCGGGTGGCGAGCAGCAGCGTGCGATGGCGCTCTCTCGCCAGGCCGATCGGGCGGCGAAGGCGGAGGCGGCTACGCGGCTGGAGACCCGGATCGGTATCCTGCAGGAACTGGATCGCGCCTTCACCGACCTGCGGCACGAGCTCAACCTGCAACTGCGTCCCGAACTCGCCGAGCGTGCGTCGGTCCTGCTCAACGATCTCACGGATGGCCGCTATCCCGATCTCGAGCTGGATGAGTCCTACCTGCCGATCGTGGTCGAGGACGGCGAGGCCAAGCCGGTCATCTCCGGTGGCGAAGAAGACGTCGTCAACCTGGCGCTGCGACTGGCCATTTCGCAGATGATCGCCGAGCGGGCGGGACAGCCGCTCTCCCTGCTGGTCCTCGACGAGATCTTCGGTTCGCTGGACGAGGAGCGGCGTGCCTCGGTGCTCGACCTGTTACGGGCACTCTCGGATCGCTTCCCGCAGGTGGTGCTGATCACCCACGTCGAAGGGATGCGGGACGCCTTCGATCGCGTGGTGCGGATGACCTACGACGTGGAAACGGGGATCACCACGGCCAGCGACGAGACGCCGGAGGCGGACGATGTGGCGGCCTGATCCCTCGCTGACCGGTCCCGAGCGCGCCGTCACGCGTGACATCGAGGAACTCAACCACCTCTTTGCCGAAGCGTTCACGGAACGCTACCGCCGGGATGGCATGACCGGGGTGCGGGTGCCGCGGCTGAATCCCGCCGTCTGGCGCTATGCCATCGAGGACGCCGGCGAAGGGGCCCTGATCTGGCGCAACGCCCGCGGTGACCTGGTCGCCTTCAACATGGTGCACCGCTCGGGCGACGAGGGGTGGATGGGGCCGCTCGCGGTGCGCACCGACCGGCAGGGCAGCGGGCTGGGTCGCCGGGTCGTCCAGGCCGGCGTGCAGTGGTTGGCCGGGCAGGGCGTACGCACCATCGGCCTCGAAACGATGCCGCGGACCGTCGACAATATCGGATTCTATTCGCAGATGGGTTTCCGTCCCGGGCACCTCACCGTCACGCTGCAGCGCGAGCATCCCGCTGGTGCGGGCGCGTCCGGCGAGCGGCTCAGCGCCGCGCGCCCTGACGCCCGGGATGGCATCCTCGCCGAGTGTCGCACGCTCACCGACCAGGTCGCGCCCGGTGCCGACTTTACCCGGGAGCTGCAACTCACCCGTGACCTCGATCTGGGAGACGCGGCGCTGCTGCGGAACGGGGAAGGGCGCCTGCTTGGCTTCGTGCTCTGGCATACCACGGCGTTGGCCGCCGCGGGCCCTCGCGACGAATTGCGCATTCTCAAGCTGGTGGCGGAAGATCTCGACGGAGCGTTGGCCGTCATCGCGATGGCCGAATCCGAAGCGGCGCGGATCGGGCTGCTCCGGGTCTCGCTCCGCTGCCAGACGATTCACGGTGATCTGTATTCCCGCCTGGTGGCTGATGGGTACCGCGTCCACTGGACCGACCTCCGGATGACACTCGCCGGGAGAGAGGAGGTCGCGCGGAGCGGCGTGCTGCTGTCGAATTGGGAGATCTGATGTCACCTTAGCGTCGGCGTGGTCGTGCTATCCTTCCTCCCCCCGCCGCGTCCGTGTGAAGGACCATCGAAGTGATCGCTCCAATCCTCCCCCTGCTGTTGGCGGTGACGCTGGCGCAGTTCCAGGGCCCACCGCCGGGCACCGTCCTCTCCAGTCCGCCCGCGTCGTCCGGCAGGACCGTGCCGGCCATCCGGTTGCATCGCGTGCCTGCCACGGCAGTTCGCCTTGATGGCCGGCTTGATGAGCCCGAATGGTCACAGGCCGACTCGATCACCGATCTGCGGCAGCGTGATCCCGACAACGGCGCCCCCGCCAGTGAACGGACCGTCATTCGCATCCTCGGCACTTCGGACGCGCTGCTGATCGGTGTTCGCGCCTATGACACGCGTCCCGGCGAGATCCGGGCCACCCAGCTCCGTCGCGACGCCGATCTCGAGGTGGACGATCACGTCTCACTGCTGATCGATTCCTTCCGCGACAACCGCGGGGCGTTCGTCTTCCGGACCAATCCGAATGGCGCCCGCTTCGATGCCCAGCTCGATGTCGGCGAAGGGGGTAACCCCAACTGGAATGGCATCTGGGACGTCAGGGCGACGCGGGATTCGCTCGGCTGGACCGCCGAATTCCGGATTCCCTACACCACGCTCCGCTTTCACGCGGGCGAGACGACGTTCGGATTCAACATCGCGCGGGTGATCCGGCGACGAAACGAGGAATCGCTCTGGCAGTCCTGGGGGCGAACGCAGGGGCTCTCGCAGTTGCTGAACGCCGGGGAAATCCACGGCCTTCCCCCACTGACACGCGGGCATGAACTGGAACTGCGTCCCTACCTGCTCGGGCGCGGCGAGGTGAACGGATTTGACCTGGCGGGCGCGCGCGTCGCGAACGGCGGCGTTTCCGCCAAGGTAGGACTCGACGCCAAGCTGGCGGTGACGCCGACCATGACGGCCGACCTGACGATCAACACCGATTTCGCCCAGGTCGAGAGCGACCAGCAGCTGATCAACCTGACTCAGTTCCCGCTCTATTACCCCGAGAAGCGCGAGTTCTTCCTGGAGTCGAGCGGGCTCTTCGAGTTCGGCAACACCGAGCGTGCCCAATTGTTCTATTCGCGGCGCATCGGCCGCCAGGGTGGAGCCGAGGTGCCGATCGCCGGCGGGGCCCGCCTCTACGGCAAGGTCGGTCCCTGGGCACTCGGCGTGCTCGGGGCGCGCACCGGGAAAGGCGAGGAGGCCAGTGACCTCGTGGTCCGGGCCAAGCACGATCTCTTCGCACGTGGCTATATCGGCGCGATGGCGACGCAGCGCTCGGTGACTGGCGGCGACGGGGCGGAGCGCTCGGCCGGGCTCGACATCGGCGTGCCGCTGATCTGGAAGGACCAGAACGTCGTGCCGTCATTCTGGGTGGCGGGCACTCGCGCGCCTGGCGAACGCCGCACGTCCACCGCGTGGCACGCCGCCGTCGAGCTCCCCAATGACGGGTTCGAGGGTTTCCTGTCGCTCGATCGTGTCGAACCGGGCTTTCAGCCAACGCTCGGCTTCGTGCGCGAGGCGGGAATCCTGGAAACGTCCGGCTATTTCAATTACCGGCCTCGCCCCAGGCGGCTGGGGGTGCGCCGACTGGACTTCAAGGCCCTGCCGAGCTGGGAGATCATCGCGGATATCAACGGGTCGCTGCTGCACTCCGCCGACTGGAAGCGGGCGGAGTTCGAGTGGCGGCCGCTGGGCGCCGAATTCGAGACTGGCGATCAACTCGAGATCAATGTGCAGCGGGTGCTCGACACGTCCGTCGATGGCTTCGACCTGTTCGGCGGGGTGGTGGTGCCCGCCGGGCGCTATTGGTGGACCCGCGGCGAGGTGCAGTACGAGAGTTCGTCGGGGCGGCCGCTTGGCATCGAGTCACAGGTGAGCGTCGGCGGGTTCTACTCCGGGAACAACACCGAGGTCGAACTCGGACTCACCTGGCGACCTGGCGGCAAGCTGATCGCGGCGCTGGGAGTTACGCGCAGTGCGGTGCGGCTGCCGTCGGGGCACTTCAACGCCACCGAGATCAACCACCGACTCGAATACGCGTTCAACACCCGCACGGACTTCATGGCCTTCGTGCAGTACAACAACGAGGACCAGCGCGTGGATGCGTCGCTCCGGTTTCACTACATCCCGACCATCGGGGACGATCTCTTCGTGGTCTGGAACTCAGGGTACAGCACCGACCCGCTGGCCCGGTGGCGCTTTCCGGCGCTCCGAGCCCTGCGGCAGCCGCTTGAGGGCGCGCTCGTCATCAAGGCGGTGCATCGGTTCGTGCCGTAACGGCGGGCGGGTGAGGGTCAGTCGCCGGTTGGCGTGCCCCAGCGGGAGGTGACCATCGCGCGCAGGATCAGCACGACGCCCGCGGCGAGGAGGATGTGGATCATTCCGGAGGGCTCGCCCTTGTAGAATTGCAGTGTTCCCCAGAGTGCAACCAGCACCATGCCGGTAACCCCTTCAAGCGTCGCGCGTTGTCGCATTGAGAATCGTTCCTGCTGAGGATGTCCGGCACGATCAACTCGAGGCCATCGCGGCGCCTGCCGTCCCGCTCGGGACCGCATGTCTCGCTGATTGACGCCCGTTGCTCCGTGGCATATTATAGCAGAGGCCGGATGGCGAGGGGGAGACTTCCGTTATTGAGCCAACAGGTCCGGGTCGGGCCCATATTGCACTTCCGACGCCACGCCCGCGAGGGAAGACGGAAGTCGTGCTGAGGGCGCCAAACGTTTCTCTCGGGCTTCAAATAACCCCTCCCCCTCACCGTTCGACCATCCGGCGCTGCTTCGAGGATTGAGGCGACGCCGTTTGTCTTTTCTCACCCCCGGGATGCCGATCATGTCACGTGCCGTTGTCGTCCGCCGGGCCCACTTCAATGCCGCCCACCGATTGCACAATCCCGCCCGATCCGATGAATGGAACCGCGCCATGTTCGGACCGTGCAACAACTCGAACTTCCACGGCCACAACTACGAGGTCGAACTGTGCGTCGAGGGTGAGATCGACCCGGAGACGGGCTATGTCGTCGACGTCGGCGTGCTGCTCACCCTGTTCAACGACCATGTGCACAGCGCCCTCGATCATCGCAACCTGAACCTCGACGTGCCGTGGTTTGCGACGCATCTTCCCTCGGCCGAGAACATCGCGATC
>JANYAG010000279.1 GCA_025361465.1 Gemmatimonadota bacterium | reverse complement strand
CGACCCCGGCCCGTTCGTCGGATGCTCGCGCACCGGGGGCGGAGATCGAGCGGAAGCTGCTCCGCATGCTGCTGCTGCAACCAGCGTGGCTCGAGCGCGCCCGCACCGAGGTCTCCGCCGATCGGTTCACGCTGCGCAGCTATCGTCGGATCTACGAAGCCCTGCTGACGCTTCCCCCCGGCGCACCGATCGGCGATGCCTTGTCCGGGCTCGACGAGCGGGCGCGCGATGCGTGGACCCGCCTGGTGGAAGCCGGCTGGCCGGTTTCGGGGTTCGATGCCGATCGCGAGTATGTGGGCGCGCTGCAGGCGCTCGAAGAGATCCATGAATTTCCCCGCATCGCCGCCGAGCCGGATCCGGCCGCACGCCAGCGCCGCTGGAATGCGCTGAGCATGGAAGGTCAAGCGCGGTATAGGTTGTATCTTGCCACGGCAGCGCGCCCGCGCCGCCCCGCCCAGTCGTCCCCCGAGGAGTAAGCCCTGATGAATCCCGAGTTGCCGAAATTGCTGGACGTGCAGGTGAAGGACGGACGCGTGGCCGAGATTGTGGCGCACCAACGGGCGATCGACGCCGAGATGGCCGTCTTCGACGCGGCGCGCGATCGCATTCAGGCCGAAATCGCCCAGGCGTCACGGACGGCGGAGGAGATCGGCCGACGGCGCGACGAGGCCGCCGCGAAGCTCGAGAAGCAGCGGATCCTGCACGAGGGCCGTCGGCAGCGGCTGGAACAGGAACGCAATCCGCGCGTCGCCGCCCAGTTGATGGCGGATGTCGACCTCGGCCGCAGTATCCTGGCTCAGGAAGAGAGCGACTGGCTGCGACTGGCCGATGATGCGAACACCCGTGCAACGAGCGTCGCGGCTGCCAAGGAACGGCTGGCGGCGCTGCTGACCGAACAGGAATCCGCTCGCGCGGACCATGCCCTCAAGCGGGCAGAGATCGACGCCTTGCTGGCGGCGGCCCGTTCCGAGCGTGAGGGTGCCGCGTCCTTGCTCGAGCGGTCGCTCCGGATCCGGTATGATCGCCTGCGCAATTCACGCCAGGTGGACGTTCTCGTCATGGCCCAGAACGCGATCTGCACCGCTTGCTTCACGTCGATTCCCAGCTCGCGCATCAGCACCCTCAACGCCGAAGGGGTCCTGATCGAGGGGTGCGAGATGTGTGGCGCGATCATCTACCTCCCGGAGGTGCTGGTCTGATCCCGAAGGCGCCACGCTGGCGCCTGTTGCCGGCACCGGATGCCGAGGTCGCGCGCGCGCTTGCCGCAGCCCTTTCCGTGCCGGTGCCGTTCGCCGCCCTGCTTCTGCAGCGCGAAGTTGCCTCGGCCGAGGCGGCGCGCCGGTTCCTTCGTCCTGCGCTGGATGCACTCGCCGATCCCCTTTCGCTGCGCGGGATGCCCGAGGCGATCACCCTCATCGTCGACGCGGTGCGATCCGGCACCGTCATCCTGGTGCACGGTGACTACGACGTTGACGGTCAGTGTGCTGCCGCCGTACTGACCCGGGCTCTCCGGATGGGTGGCGCCGCAGTGCACGCCTTTGTCCCCCATCGGATGACCGACGGCTATGACTTCGGTGCCGCTGGGCTCGCCGAGGCAGGCCGTGTCGGTGCCGGCCTGATCATCACGTGCGACTGTGGCATCACCGCCGTGGATGGGGTGACAAAGGCCAAGGCCGCCGATTACCGGGTCATCGTGACCGATCATCACCTGCCGGGACCGGTCCTTCCCCCAGCGGATGTGGTGATCGATCCGCAGTGTCCCGGGGACACCAGTGGCCTGGGCATGCTCTGTGGTACTGGAGTTGCCTTCAAGCTCGTCCAGGCGCTGGTCGAGCCGCTGTCGCTGCCGGCCGCGCTTCCGCAACATCTGCTCGACTTCGTCGCGCTCGCGACGGTGGCGGATGTCGTCCCGTTGGTCGGGGAGAACCGCGCGCTGGTCAAACATGGCCTCCGGGTGCTCGCCGAGACGCGCTGGGAGGGGTTGCGCGCCCTGCTTGGGCGCACGCGCCTCCAGGGGGATCTCCGCGCGGGACAGGTGGGGTTCATCCTGGCGCCGCGACTGAACGCGATTGGGCGGATCGCCGCCGCGCGGGACGGCCTCCGCCTGCTCCTCACTGACGACGCGGCCGAGGCACGGGAGCTTGCTGATCAACTGGAGGAGTACAACCAGCGCCGGCAGGCGCTCGACCAGCGCATCCTCGAGCAAGTGCTCCAAGTGATCGACCGGACCGGCGATGCAGACGATTCGGCTGCTCTTGTCCTCGCGGGAGAAGACTGGCATCCGGGGGTGGTAGGAATCGTTGCCTCGCGCGTCGTCGAGCGCTTCGGGCGACCGACCTTCCTGATTGGCCTCGAAGGCGAAACGGGCCGCGGCAGCGGTCGCAGCATCGACGGCTTCGATCTTCACGCGGCCCTGACCCAGTGTAGCGATCTGCTCGAACGCTTCGGTGGCCATCGCATGGCCGCGGGCCTGACGATTCGTCGCGAGCGGATCGGCGAGTTCCGCCAGCGGTTCGAGGCGGTTGCGCGTGCCTCGCTGGCACCGGCAGACCTTGGCGCGTCGCAACGCGTGGACGTGGTGGTCGACATGGCGGACCTCTCACCGGAACTCGAGCGCTGGAGCCGCGCCCTGGAACCCTGCGGCATGGGCAACCCCGGTCCGGTATTCGGCCTGCGGGATGTCGAACTCCGCAATGTGCGGACCCTCAGCGGGAATCACTTGAAGGCGAGCCTCGTGGCGGGGGGCCGGGAGCTCGATGCCATTGGATTCGGCTGGGCCGATCGGGTGCCCTGGTTGGCGGGGCGCGCTGACGCCGCGTTCCGGCTGGAGGAGAACACCTACAACGGACGCACCTCCCTGCAGGCACGGCTGGTGGCCCTTTCGCCTCCGGGGAGCACATGACGCGGATCGTGAGCGGAACCTGGCGGGGACGCCGCCTCGCCGTGCCGAAGGATGCCCGCGTGAGACCGACGGCCGAACGGGTCCGGGAAGCGTGGCTGCAGATACTCAGCGGTGAATTGCCCGGCGCGCGCGTGCTCGATCTGTTCGCCGGCAGCGGGGCGCTCGGGTTGGAAGCGCTGTCTCGCGGCGCCGCCCATGCCACCTTCGTTGAATTGAACCCGCCGTCGCTGGCGGCGTTGCGAGAGAACATCGCGGCCCTTGATGCCGCCGGCCGCGCGACAGTGAAGCAAGGCGATGCACTCCGCATGGCAGCCAGCCTGGACCAGAATGCCTACGACATGGTCCTGGCCGATCCGCCGTTCACCATTGATTACGCCGAGCGCCTCGCGGCCCTCTGGCGCGAACGGCGGATTTGTCCCATTCTCGCGATCGAGCATTCGGCCAAGACCCCCCTCCCCGGGGGCGAAACACGCCGCTGGGGCGACATCGCCGTTACCTTCTTTCGGGTATCATGACGCACACCGCGATCTACCCCGGCTCCTTCGATCCCCCGACCAGGGGACATGAAGACCTCATCCGGCGGGCCCTCGGATTGGCTGACCGCGTGATTGTGGCGGTGGCCATCAATCCCAACAAGGCGCCGCTCTTCTCCGTCGAAGAGCGGCTTCGACTCCTTGATGCCACGATTGGCCCGGAACCACGGATCGAACTCGCCTCCTTCTCTGGTTTGCTGGCGGACTTCGCCCGCAGTCGAGAGGCCACCGTGGTTGTCCGCGGGCTCCGTGCCGTGAGCGACTTCGAATCCGAGTTCCAGATGGCCCTGATGAACCGGCGCCTGAATCCCGGGCTGGAAACGGTCTTCCTCGTGCCCGCCCTCGACTTGACGTACCTCTCATCTTCGCTGGTGCGCGAAGTGGGGCGTTTCGGCGGCAACCTCGATGGGCTGGTTTCTCCCGCCGTGGCGGAGGCGCTCCGGCAGCGGTTCGGCGCGTGACCTTCCGTGAGGCGCTGCGGGCGCGAGCAGCTGGCCGAAGGGCGCGGCTGGTCTTCCCCGAGGCTGCCGATCCGCGCATCCAGCAGGCGGCACACCTGCTGGAACGTCTGGGAATCGCTGAACCGATCCTGATCGGCGGGAGCGGAATCAGTCCGGCCAGTGATCCGCGCTGGCGGCGGGTTGCCGATTTCCTTCGCCACCGCCGCCCGCAGGCGGTCAAGGATGGACGCCACGCGCTCGATCTCGCGTCCGATCCAGTGCGTTTCGCGGCGGCGCTCGTTGCCCTCGGTGAGGCCGATGGCTGCGTGGCGGGCGCGGGGAGCACGACGGCGGATGTCGTTCGAGCAGCTCTCTGGGCGATCGGTCCGCGTTCCGGATGCACGTCGGTCAGTTCGGCGATGTACCTCTCCCTGGCAGATGGGCGCGTGTGGACGTACACAGATATCGGAGTGGTCCCGATGCCAACTGCCTTGCAACTGGCGGAGTCGGCCCTCGCGGCCGCCCGCGACCGGGCGGCACTGGTCGGCGACACTCCGGTGGTGGCCTTTCTGTCGTACAGCACGCACGGCAGTGCCGCCACTCCGGATATCGAGCGGGTACGGGAGGCCGTGCGGTTATTCAGGGCGCTGGCGCCGGGGATCATTGCGGATGGCGAGCTGCAGCTCGATGCGGCGATCGTCCCCGCGGTGGCCGTCCGAAAGTGCCCCGATTCTGCGGTCGCCGGGGCGGCGAACGTGCTGGTGTTTCCCTCGCTGGATGCCGGGAATATTGCCTACAAGCTGGCCGAGCGCGTCGGCGGGGCCAGCGCGGCGGGCCCGCTGCTCCAGGGTCTGGCACACCCCATGTCCGACCTGTCGCGAGGGGCAGGGGTGGACGATATTGTGGACGTTGCAGCACTGGTGGCACTGCAGGCTGCCGCCACCCCCTGACTTCAGGAGCGACATTTCATGGCATTCAAGACAAGCAGGACTGAGGCCGGGATTACGGTGGTTCGGGTGGAAGGCCAGCTGGTGGTTGGCAATCGCCAGGAGCTCAAGGAGTTGGTGCAGGACGCGGTCGGGCATGGCGACCGGAAGTTCCTCCTCGACTTCACTCCCACCGCCTACATCGACTCGTCGGGTCTGGGGGCCCTGGTCTCGATCAGCAAGCGGGTGCGCGAGGCTGGCGGTGACCTCCGCCTCGCCGGATTGAACGAAGATCTCCGCTCGTTGTTCGAGCTCACCAAACTCGACACGCTGTTCCCGATCGCGGGAACGGCGGCCGAGGCGCTCGCGGGCTTCTGAGAAGTGGCGCGTGAGCGACCCTGATCGTGTCCCGGCAGTGGTGCGGGCAGCCAGCGGTCGTTTTCGCGTGGTCCTCGCGACCGATCTGACGCGAATCGGGGTGGTGGTGGAAACCGTCGCGTCGTGTGCCCTGTCAACTCCTCCAGCGTCGCGCCAGACACTCTTCCGCCTTCGCACCATCCTGGCCGAAGCGATCGCCAATGCGATGGTGTATGGCAATCAGGGCGAAGCATCGCGCCTCGTGACGATCGAAGTCGAGTTGCACGATGACCGCCTCGTCATCGCCGTCTCGGACGAAGGTGTGGGATTCGACCCGGCCGCGATTGCGCCTCCGACCGTTGAAGATCGCCTGGGCGCCACGCGCGGCCGGGGACTCTTCCTGATCCGGCGGCTCGCGGACCACGTGACCTTCAACGATCGAGGAAATACCATCTGGATGACATTGCCCCGCTCCTGAGTGTCGTGCGAGGCGTCCTGGCTCCGCTTGGCGCGTTGGCCGCGGCCACCCTGCGACTCTGGCGGCTGACCGGCGAGCAGTGGGAACTGGTTGGCGGGCCGCCGGAGTCGTCGCGGTCATCTACTGACCAGGCACATCCCGTGGTTTCCCGCCTGGCGATCGAGGGAGTTCCCGGCCTCTACCTCGAGGTTCGGCCGGAAGGCGCGGGCGTCCAGGCCGAGGACATCGGACGCCGCATCCTGCCGGTGCTCGAGGCGCTCCTGGAAGCCCAGAGGAACATCGGGGCCGTCACCGATGAACTGGCGTCCCGCTACGAAGAGATCGACCTCCTCTACTCGATCGGCCAGCTCCTCGGCCATCGCCATGCGGTCGAGGAAGTGGCCTCGGTGATTCTTCGAGAGGTGAGCTCCGTTGTCGGGGCGCGGCGGGCCGGGCTCCGGATCTACGATGAGGAGCGCCGGGTGCTGCGGATCATCGCCCTGAGTGGTCCGCCGAGTACGACCATCCCGCCAGAGGTGTCCATCGATGAGCCTGACCTGCTCGTCGCACGCTCCTTCCTGACGGGGCGGATCGAAGTCGGGACCCTGCCGGGGTGGGTGGACGGAGAGGCCATGGTCGTGCCGATCATCTACTCCGCGGTCGGCGGCGCGCCGCGCCCGGTCGGAACCCTCTCCCTCGCGGAACGGGCAGGTGGCGGGTCGTTCACCAGGGAGGAGACCAAGCTGGTCGCCGCGGTCGCCACGCAGATCGGTGCGGCGCTCGAGAATGCGCGCCTCGTCGCGCGCGAACGCGATCGTGAACGCATTGCCCGCGAACTCGAGCTGGCACATGATCTCCAGGTCAAGCTGCTGCCGACACCGGCGGTCCTGCGAGGGGCAGCGGACGTTGCCGTCCGCACCCGTCCCGCCGAAGCGCTCGGTGGGGATCTCTACACGTTCGTTCGCCTCGGGCCAGGTCGCGTCGGCGTGATGATCGGCGACGTGTCGTCGCACGGCTTTGCCGCTGCCCTGATCGCGGCACAAGTCATGGCGGCCTTTGGTATCCATGTGCGGCCGACCACACCACCGGAAGAAGCCCTCGAGTTGCTGCGCGGATCACTCAGCGCCGACCTCGAACGGACGGAGATGCACCTCTCGCTCTTCTACGGCGTGCTCGACCGCGCCGCGGGGCAGCTGACCTACTCGAACGCCGGCCACCCACACGTGTTCCGGCTTCCAGGGAAGGGAGGGGCCGAGCGACTGGTGACGACCGCGCCGCCGCTCGGGTTGTCTCCGGGTGGGGCCTTCGGGGCCCGCACGATTCCCTGGCAATTTGGCCGCGACCTGCTCGCACTGTTCACCGACGGCTTGGTCGATCAGCAGGATGCAGCGGGCCACCGCTTTGGCGAGGAGCGGATCATCGGCCGGCTCGAGGCCGGCCGCACACTCCCACCAGACGAACTCGTCCGACTCATATTCGACGAGGTCGCCGCGTTTGGCGGGGCCCCCGGCGATGATCGCACACTTCTGCTCCTGCGGATGTGATGGTGCGAGCGAAGAAGTCCCTCGGACAACATTTCCTCAAGCAGCCCCCACTCCTGGCCAAGATCGCCGAGGCCACCGGCGCTGCAGCGGGTGATGTGGTGCTCGAGATCGGGCCGGGGGAGGGTGGACTGACCGAGGCATTGCTGGATCGCGGAGCCGTCGTCGTGGCGATCGAGCGTGATGAGCGGATGCTCGAGCCATTGCGACGGCGGTTCGCCGGCCGCGACTTCGCCCTGGTGCAGGCAGACGCACTCGAGGCGGATTGGAGCCACCTCGTGGCGCCGTGGACGTCGCTCGGATTGCGGTGGATCGTCGTCGGCAACATCCCCTATTACATCACCTCGCCGCTGCTTGAAAAGGCGCTCACCCATCCGCTGCCCGCCTCGGTCACCTTCCTCGTGCAGCAGGAAGTGGCGGATCGTATCACGGCCCCCGCGGGCGCCGACGCCTATGGAGCGCTGTCGGTCAACATCCAAGCAGTGGCCGTCGGGAAGCAGCGCTTCACTGTCGGCCGGGGCGCGTTCGTCCCGCCGCCCAAGGTGGACTCGGCGGTCCTGCAGCTGATTCCGCGCGCCGCGCCCCTGGTGTCGCCGGAACGATTCGGCGAATTCCGCCGACTGGTCACCTCCCTCTTCTCCTACCGACGGAAACGGCTCCACCGCGCCCTCCGGGAAGCGACGGGGTTGGGTGCCGATGCCGCGAGCGTCGTGCTGGCCGGCGCCGAGCTCGATCCGGATGTGAGGCCGGAACGGTTGACTCCAGGGGAGTTCCTCCGCCTGCTCGATGCCCTGGGGCCGCAGGGGTGATCTGGTCGTCCCGGTTGCCTCGCCGCCCGGCTCGTGAAACATTTCACAAATGCTCTCCCGCAAGATTGCCGAATCAACAGTTCGTCGACTGGCCATCTACCTTCGCCTGCTTGAGGAATTCGATGGAAAGGGCGCCGCCACCCTGTCTTCGGAGGTGCTTGCGCGGCGCGCCGGCACGACGTCGGCCCAGGTGCGGAAGGACCTGTCCTTCTTCGGATCCTTCGGCAAGCGGGGCTTGGGTTACGATGCTCGTGCCTTGGCGGTCCAGCTCCGCAAAATCCTCGGGCTGACGCGTCGATATCGGGTGCTGCTCCTCGGAGCGGGACGGCTCGCCGGCGCGCTGGTTCAGTACGCCCGGTTTGCCGAGAGCGGGTTTGACATTGTGGCGGTGGTCGACAAGGATCCCCAGAAGATCGGGAACCGGTGGGGGGAGGTCGTCGTTGAGGATGTGAAGCAGCTCGAGACGCTGGTTCGGGAGAAGCATGTCGAGATTGCCATCCTGGTGACGCCGGCCGAATCCGCCCAGGAACTCGTCGATCGCCTGATCACGTGCGGGATCCACGCCGTCCTCAATTTCGCCCCGGTGCAGCTGCACGTCCCCGACGATGTTGAGGTGAAGAACGTGAACCTGGCGGTTGAACTCGAGACGCTCTCGTACGCCTTACACCACCACTCGGCCAGGTGAACTTCCCGTGAATGGATTCAGCGCGCATCCTGCCGGGACCCTGGTGGATCGGGCGATCGATTTGCTCGCCGCCGGCCCGGTCGATGCCGGGGTGCTGGCCGCGAAGGTCCTCGGACTGCCCAACGCCCCGCTCGCCGTCGCCGAACGCATCGCCGCGGCCCTGCTTGGTGCCGACCCGCGCGTTCGGCAACAGGTCGACGGACGCTGGGCGCTGGTGACGGTGGCGCAGGGGTCACCGCTGCTCGATGAGTGCGCCTTCGCCATCGTCGATGACGAAACGACCGGCATGCGTGCCGCGGAGGACGACCGCATCACCGAGATCGCCGTGGTGCTGATGCAGGGCACGCGACGGGAAGTGGTCTTTGATTCCCTGGTCGATCCAGGGCGACCGATCCCGACCCGGATCACCGAACTCACCGGCATCAGCGATGAGATGGTACGGGGCAAGCCGGTCTTCGCCGACGTGGCCGATCAGGTCCTGGCAGCGCTGGCGGGTCGGGTCTTCGTGGCGCACAACGCGCGGTTCGACTGGGGCTTCGTCGGCGCGGCAATTCGCCGGGCCCGCGACCTGGAACTCGACGGGGCCCGCCTCTGCACCGTGCGCCTTGCCCGCCGGCTCATCCGACAGGAGCCCTCCTACTCACTGGGCGCGCTGGCGACGAAGTTCTCGCTCGAGTTTCCGGCGCGCCATCGTGCGGCGGGTGACGCCATCGTCACCGCGATGCTGCTTGAGCGGCTGCTTGCTGCGGCACGAACGCGGGGGGCCAGGACGCTCGCGGATCTCGAGACGCTGCACCGGGCGGCGATCAACGAGGCCGCGGCGTGAGCGGGGTGACGACGTTTCGTGTCGGTCGCCTCGTCGTGCACGCCCTCGAGGGCGGCATCCAGAAGCTCGACGGCGGCGCCATGTTCGGCGTGGTGCCGAAGCCATTGTGGGAGCGGCGCATCGCGCCCGACGCCCGCAACCGGATCACGCTCGCCATGCGCTGCCTCCTCCTGGAGCATGAGGACGGGCTGGTCCTCGTCGACACGGCGCTCGGCAACAAGGACAATGAGAAGTTCCGGGACATCTACGGCATCGAGAACTCCGGTGCCGATGGTCGGACCATGCTCGAGGATTCGCTGGCGCTGCTCGGCCATCACCCCGGAGACATCCGGACGGTACTCAACACCCATCTGCACTTCGATCACGCCGGCGGCGACACCTGGATCGCGGCCGACGATGCCGAGCGTCGTCCGCAGATTGCCTTCCCCAACGCGCAGTACGTGGTGCATCGCCGCGAAGTGGAGTGGGCCACGCACACCAACGAACGGACCCAGGCGAGTTACATGCTCGACAATTTCATGCCGGTGCTGGACGCCGGGCGATTCCGGCTGCTCGATGGTCCGTCGGCAACTGTCCTGCCCGGGGTCAGCGCCATCGTGACGCCGGGACACATCCCCTGGCACATGGCGGTGCTAATCGAGAATGAGGGTGAGGCGCTCCTCTTCCCGGGAGACACCATCCCGACAGCCCATCACCTGCCGTTGCCCTGGATCATGGGATACGACGTCGAGCCGCTTCGCACCCTCGAGAGCAAGCGCGCGCTGTATGATCGCGGCGCCCGCGAGGGGTGGCGAGTCGTCTTCGAGCACGACGCCGAGACGGTCGGCGGCCGGCTGGCCATGGGGGAGCGGGGGGTGGCGCTCGCCGAACCGGTTGTGGTCGGCACCTGAGTGGTGAAGGGTGACTGGTGAACGGTGACTGGTGATCCGATCCCCAGGCACCAATCACCTTTGACTTCATTCCCCCGGGCGTTTCCCTCTGCAACATCTCCCCTTGCAAAGGCGGCCCGCCCCCACTAAGATCGCTGCAATCAAGCGAGCGGGAGATCCGCTCCACCCCGAGCTGGCAGGATCTGGCGAATGGGTCTGGGGAGACATAAGCATCCGGGCCTCCGGGCCCGCGGTGCACCTCTTCGGACACCCCGCCAATCGGTGGGGTGTTCGTGTTTTCGGCTCCTGACGAGGTGACGGCCCACTGTCCAGTTTCGAACGCGAACGACGGGTACGAGTGAACCGGCAGATCCGCATCTCGCCAGTTCGGGTGGTGACGGCAGAGGGCGAGCAGCTGGGCGTCCTCCCGATCGAGGAAGCGCTGGCCGCGGCCGCGGAACGCGGTCTGGACCTGGTGGAGGTGGCGCCGATGGCGCGACCGCCCGTGGTCAAGATCATGGACTACGGCAAGTACAAGTTCGAGGAAGCCAAGGCGGCCCGCGCAGCCAAGAAGAAGCAGCACGTGATTCATCTCAAGGAAGTGAAGTTTCGCCCTGGGATCGACGATCACGACTTTGACTTCAAGACGCGCCACGCCCGCGAGTTTTTGGGCGAGGGCAACAAGGTGAAGGTCACGATGATGTTCCGTGGCCGGCAGATTGCCCACACCGAACTTGGCAAGGCGGTGCTCGATCGCATCGCGACCGCCCTGGTCGACATCGGCAAGGTGGAGCAGGAGGCCAAGCTGGACGGCCGCAACATGGTGATGGTACTCGCGCCGAAGTGAGCGCGTCGAGCGGATTGAGAATCGGAGACAGCAATGCCGAAGCAGAAGACCAAGCGGGCCGCGATGAAGCGCTTCAAGGTGACAGGCCGTGGCAAGATCAAGCGGGGCCATGCCAACAAGCGCCACATCCTGACCAAGAAGACTACGAAGCGGAAGAACCAACTCGGCAAGTCGGCGCTGGTGAGTTCGGCCGACTATCCGCGCACCATCAAGCTGCTGCGAGCGTAAGGAGCTAGCCCATGCCAAGAGTCAAGAATGGTCCCGCGCACCACGCGCGAAAGAAGAAGATCATGGCAGCCGCCAAGGGCGGCGTCGGTGCGCGCAGCAAGCTCTACAAGGCCGCCAAGGAGAACGTCGAGCGTGGCCTGGCGTACGCCTTCCGTGATCGGCGCAAGAAGAAGGGTGATTTCCGCCGGTTGTGGATCACGCGCATTGGTGCGGCCGCCCGACTGAACGAGATCAGCTATTCGCGGCTGATGGCCGGGTTGAAGGCCGCCGGGATCGAGATCAACCGCAAGGTGCTGGCGGATCTCGCCGTCCATGATGCCGCGGCGTTCGCCAAGATCGCTGAGGTGGCGAAGACGCACCAGGCCTGAGCCGGCCTCGTCTTCATCGCCCGGTGGGGTCGGCCGTCGCTGCGCGGGCGGCCCCACGATTGTTTCCGCCACCCTTCGGGGAGTGGTCGTGACCCAGATGCCCGATCATCCCGTCCTCGTGACGCTTCGGGAGCGGCTCGCCCGAATCGCCGAGTTGGACGCGCCCGCCCTCGCGGCTGAGGAGATCGCCATCCTTGGCCGCAAGCAGGGAGAGCTCACCCACCTGCTGCGGGACTTGGCCACGCGTTCGCTGGAGGAGAAGCGAACCCTCGGCGCGGGCCTGAATGCACTCAAGCTGGCCTTCGAGGCGGCGATCGCCGCGCGTCGCGGTTCGCTTGCGGACGCGGTCCGCTGTGAGGAATCGCGCGACGTCGACCTCACCATGCCGGGGCGACAGGGCTGGGTCGGCACCCGGCACCCCGTGACGCTCGTGGTCGAGGAAATCGTCGAGATCTTCCACGGCCTCGGCTTCGCCGTGGCGGTTGGCCCGGAAGTGGAGAACGAGGAGCGCAACTTCCTCGCGCTCAACTTCCCGCCCGATCACCCGGCCATGGACATGCACGATACGCTCTATCTCGACGCCCAGGGGAGCACGCCCGGTGCGGGAGGTCGCGTCCTGCTGCGCACGCACACCTCGCCGGTCCAGATTCGCGTGATGCGTGCCGGTCCGCCGCCCTACCGCGTGGTGATTCCCGGCCTCGCCTACCGAAACGACCCGTTCGATGCCTCGCACGCGCCGGCCTTCACCCAGATCGAAGGGCTTGCGGTCGATGAAGGCGTCTCATTCGTCGACCTGAAGGCCACGTTGCGCCATTTCGCTGAGCGCTTCTTCGGGTCGCGCGTCAAGGTGCGCTTCCGTCCCTCGTTCTTCCCGTTCACGGAACCGTCAGCGGAAATGGATGTGTCCTGCCAGATCTGCGGTGGCACGGCCTGCCCCGCCTGCAAGGGCACCGGGTGGATGGAGATCCTTGGCTGCGGCATGGTGCACGAGAACGTCTTGCGGAATTGCGACGTCGACCCCGAGCGCTGGACCGGGTGGGCGTTCGGCATGGGCCCGCACCGCATCACGATGCTCCGCTATGGCGTGCCCGACATCCGGCTGCTGTACGGCGGCGACATGCGGCTGCTGGGCCAGTTCGGGGAACTGGGGCGATGAACGTCTCCCGCCGCTGGCTCGAAGCGTTCCTGCGTCGTCCCCTCAAGGCGCCGGAGGTGGCGGAGCACCTGGCGATGCTGGGCGCGCCGGTCGATGCCATCGAGCCGATCGGAGCCGAGCTTGCTGCCTTCGTTGTCGGCGAGGTGACCGCGCTCCAGGCGCATCCGAATGCGGACAAGCTGCGGGTCGCCACCGTGAATGACGGCACCGGAACGCTGCACAACGTGGTCTGTGGCGCGCCGAACGTGATGCTGGGAGGGAAGTATCCCTTCGCCCGGCTCGGGACGGTGATGCCTGGTGGCATGGTGGTGGAGAAGCGGAAGCTGCGTGGAGAGCCGAGCGAGGGAATGCTCTGCTCGGCGCGTGAGCTTGCCCTTGGTGACGATCATGATGGACTGCTGACCCTCTCTCCCGAGGTCGTCCCTGGCACTTCGATGCGTGAGGTGCTGCAACTCGGCGATGATCGCCTGCTCGTGGACGTCACGCCCAACCGTGGTGATCTCCTTTCGCACAAGGGGATCGCCCGCGAACTCGCCGTGGCCTATGGCATCCCGTATCGGCTCCCCACGCTGGAGGGTGAAGCCGACGTCGACCTGCCGACCCCAGCTCGTTTCAGTGATCAGGCGGTGGTCGGTGGTGTAACGCTCGCCATCGCCGATCGGGCTGGCTGTCGTCGGTTCCTCGCGGCGGTGGTCCGCGGCGTGCGCGTTGGCGCTTCCCCGGCCTGGCTGCGCGAGCGCCTGTCCAGTGTCGGGGTTCGATCGATCAACAACGTGGTGGACGCGACCAACTACGTCAT
>JANYAG010000274.1 GCA_025361465.1 Gemmatimonadota bacterium | reverse complement strand
GGCGGTGAGCGTGACGGTGCCGGCGAGGGTGCCGCCGAAATGTTTTTCCGCAGCACTGGCGAACGTCTCGTACGTGCCCTGCAGGATTCCCTGGGTGCCGATATAGATCCACGAACCGGCGGTCATCTGGCCGTACATCATGAGGCCGAGCTTGTCGAGCCGGTCAAACTCTTCCCATGTGGCCCATTTGGGGACGAGGTTGGAGTTGGCGAGGATGACGCGGGGGGCCAAGTCATGAGTGCGGAGTACGGCGACGGGCTTGCCGCTCTGGATCAGCAGGGTCTCATCGTTTTCGAGACGCTCGAGGGTGGCGATAATGCGATGATAGGCTTCCCAGTTCCGGGCGGCCTTCCCTCGGCCGCCGTAGACAATCAACTCCTCGGGCTTCTCGGCCACGTCGGGGTCGAGGTTGTTCATCAGCATCCGCTTGGCGGCTTCCTGGATCCAGCCCTTGGCGGTGCGAGTATTGCCGTGGGGTGCGTGGATGGGAGTCATGGTCGATAATCGTTGATGGTGAACGGTGAACGAATTGTGGATTACCCTCCAAGATAGCCTGCGGGAACGGGCGATACCCCGGTACTTTCCTCCCGTGCCTCACGACCTCGCTGCCTACGCCCTTGCCGCCGCGTTCATCTTCGGGGTGAACCTGCTACCCGCCTTCTCGCCGCCGACCTGGGCGGTGGTGGTTTTCCTCGCCCTCAACTTCAACCTGGCCCCCGGCCCGCTGGTACCGCTGGCCGCGGTCGCGGCGACGCTCGGGCGGGTGGTGCTGGCGCTGGGCAGTCGGCGGTTGCGCGGGTGGTTCTCGGCAAAGCGACTCGCTTCACTGGCGGCGGCGCGGGAGGCGCTGGCGAAGAACCCCCGGCGGCTCTGGTGGACGGTGGCCTTCTTCTTTATCTCTCCGCTTCCGTCGAGCCAGTTGTTCGTTGCCGCCGGGCTGTTGAGCCTGCCGATTCGTCAGCTCTCCCTGGCATTCTTCGGCGGGCGGTTGATCACCTACGCGCTGTACTTGAATGGCGCGCACATGGTGCGTGAGCGGTTCGGCGACGTCCTGCTCAAGGCGGTGACGTCGCCCCTGGGGCTCGCGCTGCAGCTGGTGGCCCTCGTCGGGCTTGGGATGTTGTTTGCGGTGGACTGGACCAGGGTGCTCGGGCGGCATCGGGAGTGACCGCGTAGCGTATTGGGCCAATTGGGGCGAGTATTCCCGAAGACTCTGGCTCCGGTCGCCCTCCCAATCTGTCTGTTCCCCGAGGTTTCGATGACACTCGCGATCCGTCGTCCCGTGTGGCTCGCCCCTGTCGCGGCACTCTGTGCCGTTGTGTTCGGCAACTCGACCGCGAGTGCCCAGGACACGACCGTTGCGAAGAAGAAGCCGTTGCCCACCATCGAGATGAAGACGGCCGCGATGCAGAAGCTGCCCGGCTTCTTCCCGTTGTACTGGGATGCTGATGCCGGCACGCTGTTCATGGAGATCCCCCGGCTCGACACCGAGGTGCTGCACATGGCGGGCCTTGCCAGCGGGCTCGGGTCCAACGATATCGGGTTGGATCGTGCCGCGGTGACGGGGTCGCGGATCGTGCGGTTCGAGCGGGTCGGCCAGAAGGTATTGATGGTGCAGCCGAACTACGCTTTTCGGTCTTCGAGCACGAATCCGATCGAGGTCGCCGAAGTGCGTGACGCCTTCGCCCGCTCGGTGCTGTGGGGGTTCACGGTGGTGGCAGCGAGTGACAGTGGGCGGCGGGTGCTGGTGGAGCTCAACGATTTCCTGCTGCGTGACGCTGACAACATCAGCCAGCGTCTCTCGCCGGGGAGCTACAAGGTCGACGCCAGCCGCAGCGTGATCAGCATGGCCAACACCCAGAATTTCCCGAAGAACACCGAGATGGAAGCCGAACTCACCTTTGTGGTGCAGCCAGGGGTAAGCGGTGGGCGGGGCGGCGGCGGGTATTTCGAGGGGGTGGGCAGTGTCGCCGCGACGGGCCAGGCGGCGTCGATGCGAGTGCACCAGTCGTTTGTGGAGCTGCCCGACACGGCCGGCTTTGCGCTGCGCGCCTACGATCCACGTTCCGGGTTTGGCGACTTCACCTATCGCGACTATTCCGCGCCGCTGGGGCAGCCGCAGGTGCAGCGCTTCATTCCGCGCCACCGGCTGAAGAAGGTCGATCCGAGTGCGCCGATGAGTGATCCAGTGAAGCCGATCATCTACTACCTCGATCCCGGGACGCCG
>JANYAG010000224.1 GCA_025361465.1 Gemmatimonadota bacterium | reverse complement strand
TTCATCGCTGGGCGTCCTATGCCGAGCTGCCGCTCTTCGCGGCGACATGGGCCGTGGGGCAGAAGCTGCTCAATCAGCAGAGCAGCGGCACCTACGACCGGCATTCGTCATTGCGCTCGACGCACCAGGCGCTCGCCAGCGTGCTCGGCGGGCTGTTCGCCGTGAACACAGTGACCGGGGTGTGGAATCTGTACGAATCGCGCCATGAACCCGCCGGCCGGACCAAGCGGATCATTCATTCGCTGCTGATGCTCACGGCCGATGCCGGATTCATGTACACGGCATCGACAGCCAGCGACGAGCGACGCACCGGCACCGGCATCAACACCCACCGCAACGCCGCGATCACCTCGATGGGGATCGCCACGGTGTCGACGCTCATGATGTGGCTCTGGAAGAACTGACCATGAGCGCCCTCGTCCCATCGCTGGTGCATGCCTTCGCACCGTGGCAACACCTCTATGGTGATTCCAAGGCCGTGTCGGCGGCGGTGACCACGGTGCACCTGGTCGCGATGCTGTTTGGCGGCGGATACGCGGTGGCCGCTGACCGGACGACCCTGCGCGCACGGTCGGGAGATGTCGGCGAGCGGCGGCGCATGCTCGGCGAGCTGCACGCCCTTCACACCCCGGTAGTCGTGGCGCTGATCGTGTTGTTCCTCAGTGGTGCGGCGATGGCGGCCGCGGATATCGAGACGTTCTCCAAGTCACCGGTGTTCATCGCGAAGCTTGGCGTGGTGGCCTTGCTGCTGGTCAACGGCCTGATGTTGCTTCGGGCGGAGCGATCGCTCGAGCGAATCGGCCAGCCGGCACCAGCCGATGAGGTGGCGGTACAGCGGCAGGCAACAGTCTGGCGCCAGCTTCGTGCGACCGCATGGGCCAGCGCGGCACTCTGGACCGCGGCAGTGGTGACCGGTGTCCTCCTCACGAACGCCGCATGACCGCGACCTACTTCTCCTGGAGCACCCCGATGCCGAGTGAGTTCGACGACGCGGCCGACGCGACCTGCGATGACTGCGCGCTGACCCCGCATCGCCGGCTCTTCCTCAAGCAGGTGGCCGGGGCGACGATCGGTGCGCTGGTGATGATCGGGATTCCGCCGGGCATCGCGGCCGCGGTCACTCCCACGGCGGTGCACGCTTCGCGACGGGTCGGCCGGAATCCCACCTATCCGATTCCCAAGGCCGATGGGGTGCAGATCGACAAGGAAGAACAAGTCATCCTGGTCCGTTGGGCGGATCACGTCTACGCCTTCAACCTCTCCTGTCCCCACCAGAACACGGCACTGCGCTGGAACAGCAGCGACGCCGAGTTCCAGTGCCCTCGACACCATTCCAAGTACCGCCCTGATGGCGCCTTCATTTCCGGGCGGGCGACGCGGGGGATGGATCGCTTCTCGATCAAGCGCACCGGCAATGACGTGGTGGTCGACATCGGGGTGATGCACCAGGACGACCAGGATCACGCGGGCTGGGCCAGCGCCGTGGTCGCGCTATGACTGACCACGTGATACTCGGCCAGCCGGCGACCGATCCCGCCGGCGCGGCCTGTCGTGGGTGTCATGGGCTTGACCGGCGCGAGTTCCTCGAGCGCACGCTGCTTGCGGCGGCCGCCGGCTTCCTCGCTGGGTGTGCTACCGCCGGCCCGACCGTGGCTTCGCTCACCCCGGTGACGCTCCACCTCGCGAATTATCCCGCGCTTGCGAACGTGGGTGGAATCGCCGTCATCGACAACGGGAACTCGAGCGGGGTGCCGTGGGCGGTCGCACGGACCGGGGCAGCCACCTTCGTGGCGCTATCGCTGGTCTGCCCCCATCGCGGCGGCACCGTCCAATCGCTCGGCACGTCGTTCATGTGCCCGGTGCACGGGGCGCTGTTCTCCAGCAATGGCACCTGGACCGGCGGTCAGCCCACCAGCAGCCTGGGCCGCTACACGGTCCAGTACGATGCGGTCGCGGGGACGCTCGCGGTCAGCTGAAGGCCGGACCGGCTCTTCGCCGTACCGTCCGGGGCCATTACTTTCTCCGGGGCTCGGCGCCGTAGCCAAGTGGTAAGGCAGAGGTCTGCAAAACCTCCATCACCGGTTCGACTCCGGTCGGCGCCTCTGGCTCGTCCTCCCCCGCTTATCGATTCTCCTGCTCGATCCTCAGCCTCACTCCATCCGTCCCCGCCTCCATCAGCGTCGCGGTCCAGCCCTGTGCTGCGAGGAAGTCGCACAGCACGTCGGGGTTGAACGGCAGCAGCACGTCGAACGGCTCGGGATGCTGGCCGATGCGCTCGAGGATGATCAACAGCGGCTCAGGCGGAGGCAGCAGGCGCAAGTCGAGTGCGTCGTCGGGTGACTGGTGACTGGGAACTGGTGCATCCTGCGCCGCTCGTCGCTCCGGTGGTGTATCGGCGCGCCAGAACCAGCTTGACCAGTCATCCTCGGCGAATGGCTGCGAGTGATGGAGGAAGCCACGCTGGCCGAGGAGGGCGAACAGCGGCCGGGGCTGGAACGGGGTGCGCAGATGCAGCACCCCGCCGGGGCCGAGGCGGTCTGCCTCCGCGGTGAGGCGCGCCAAGGGTGGAATGCCCGCGCGCAGTTCCTCACGCAGGTCGAGTTCGACGATCACGTCGGGATCGAAATCGGGGAGGGCGGAATCATCCGGGGCATCGGTGGTCACGCCCGAATCTTTCACTCTGGCGCTCGCGTTGGCTGTGACGGAAGTCTCACGCGTCGTCGCCCCGGGCCCAGGCCCGAAGTGCATCGGTCGAGGCAAGGCGGTAGTGGGTTCCCTTCCGTTCCCGGATCAGCCCGCGACTCTGCAGTTGCTTGAAGGCACGCGAGACGGATTCCCGCGCCGTTCCGATTTCAGTCGCGAGCTCTTCCTGTGTGCGTCTCAGTTCAAGAACGGTGTCTTTTCCCTCCTGCCTTCCATGATGATCGGCGTAGTCGGCCAGGAGCATCGCCAGCCGCGCGGCGACATCTCGAAACGCCACGGTCTCGACCAGCTGTACCAGGTGGCGGAGCCGGGCGCCCAGGGAGCGGACCACCGCCGAGGCGACGTCAGGATCGGTCCGGAAGGCATGCTCGAACTCGGTCCGGGGAAGGAAGGCCAGCCGGCTCGGCACGGTAGTCACGGCGGCGGCTGGGTATGGCCCGCCATCGAAGAGCGGCAGTTCGGCCACGGGCCGGCCCGGTCCCTCCACGGCCAGGGTCTGCTGCTTGCCGTCCGGCGAGGTGCGATAGATCCGGACCCGTCCCTCCAGGACGATGTACAGTCCGGTACAACGCTCCCCCGCGCGGAACAGCGTGAACCCCGCGCCGACCGCCCGGGGGACGCAGCGCTGCGACAGCCGGTCCAGGACGGTTTCGTCCAGTTCGGCGAAGATTGGCATGTCGCGGAGCAGCTGCGTCAGGGAAGGCACCCTGCCAATCAAGCGCCCCGGGACCCGGCGTGACAAGCGTCACGGCGTCCGTCGGCTCTCCCGGGCGATACTCGATCCGTCCTCAGAGGGGAGTCGGAATGGAAGTGTTCGTGGTGCGGTTTCTCCGGGCATCGCTGGCCTGGCTCGCGCTGGGTGTCACCCTGGGTGTCTGCATGGCGGTCCACCCAGCGTGGATCATCTATCGCCCGGCTCACCTGCACATGCTCCTCCTCGGCTTCGTGATGATGATGATCGCCGGGGTGGCCTACCATGTGCTGCCTCGATTCGCGGCGACGTCGCTCTACAGCCCGCGGATCGCAGTAGCGCACTGGATGATGTCGAACGTCGGGTTGCTTGTCCTGGCGAGCGGATTTGTGGTCCGAATGCATGATGTGCTTGCCGGCGCGTGGCTCCTCGGGGTCGGCGGTGTCCTGAGTGCGGCCGGCGCTTACGCCATGGCTTGGAATCTCTGGCGGACGCTCGATCGTGCCGCGGTACCGCCCTCGCGGCTGGTGAATACCGGCCGTCCGCTCACCATGGCGCCTGGTCGCTGAGCCGTGTCACCGCTCTCCCGGCGGTTTCTCGCCACCGCGGCGCTCTTTCTGGCGAGCGGGCTCGCGATGGGGTTCTGGATGCTGGTGGGGCGCGAGTTGCTTGGCGCCTGGCCGCTGCCGCACCTGGTGAGTGCCCATGCCCACCTGATGCTCGTCGGGACCGTGATGGAGACCATTCTCGGCGTCGCCATCTGGCTCTTTCCGCGGCCGGCGCAGGGCGATACCCGGCATCGGCCCTGGCTGTCCGAGGCCGCATGGTGGCTGATCACTTTCGGTACCCTGCTTCGTGCGATTTTCGAGACGGCACGCGCCTGGAACACTGCTCTCCCGCTGCGGTGGGCTGTCGTGATCGGCGGTGCGCTTCAATTGCTCGGACTCGCTGCGGGGATCGTGTACCTCCGTCCACGGATCAGGAGTGTCGGGGCAGGGCTTCGGGCGATTGCTGGCTGAGGCTTGGGGCCGACCATAACAAGCGGGGGTGTCGCCGACGGCCCGGTCGGAAAGGTCATCACAGCACGACTCTCCTCCATGACCGTGCCCCGAGCGACACCCCCCTTGTTATCGCGGCTCCACTCGCCGTTTGCCGGTTGGTGGTGATGGGATGGCGCTTACATCCTGGGTCCCGCCGACGGCCCGGTCGGAAAGGTCATCACAGCACGACCCTCCTCCGTGACCGTGCCCCGAGCGGGACCCAGCACGTAAGCGCCTGGCGTCGTGCTTACCTGCCACCCATTTCCGACCGCTTCCCTCCCGCTATGTGACAACCGTCACGGCGTCCCGACATCCCGGCCGCGACACTTCTCGTGTGTCCCCGCGAGGGCGGTGCGGCACGGCGCGCGGCGGCAGGGATCGACCGCGCGGAACGGCCCACCACGGGGCCCAGCGCACGAGGCAGGCATGACCCATCGAAGCATTCACTCCACGCTCCTTGCTGTCGCCGTGGTGCTCGCGGCCTGTGGCAAGGGCTCGACCCCGCAACAGCTGGTGAGCGGCGACGCAGCCCAGAAGGTCTACGTCGCGCCCGGCCAGTACGATGAGTATTACGCGTTCCTGTCGGGGGGGTTCAGCGGGCAAGTCTCCGTGTATGGATTGCCCTCGGGGCGGATGCTCAAGGTGATTCCGGTCTTCTCGCAGTTCCCGGAGAACGGTTACGGCTACGACGAGGAGACCAAGTCGCTGCTGCAGACCACCTACGGGATGGTGCCGTGGGATGATACCCATCACGCCGAGCTCTCCCAGACCGGCAGCGTGCCGGATGGGCGCTGGCTCTTCATCAACGGCAACAACACGCCGCGCATCGCCCGCATCGACCTGACGCGGTTCGAGACCGACGAGATCATCCAGATCCCGAATGCCGCGGGTGGCCATGCGTCGCCATTCACGACGGGGAATTCGGAATACGTCGTGTCGGCCACCCGCTTCTCGGTGCCGGTGCCGAACGCGGACGTGCCGATCGAGAGCTACAAGCAGAACTTCAAGGGGACGCTGTCGTTCATTCGGGCCGATCAGCCCGGTAAGATGGATGTCGCATTCCAGATCATGATGCCCGGCTTCGATTTCGACCTCGGGCACGCCGGCAAGGGCCCATCGGACGGCTGGTTTTTCTTCACGACCTACAACACCGAACAGGCCTTCACCAAGCTCGAGGTGAATGCCTCCAAGAACGACAAGGACTTCATTGCCGCGGTGAACTGGAAGCAGGCAGAGCAGTGCGTCAAGGCAGGGAAGGCAAAGGCATTTCCGTCCGAGTACGTCCACAACTACGTCAATGAGGCGTCGCGCGTGGCCGTCAGCGAGCGGAAGCATTCCGTGCTGATGCTCGATCCCCGCAACTGCGCCGGCGTGGTGTACTTCCTGCCCACCCCGAAATCGCCGCACGGCGTCGATGTCGACCCGACCGGCGAATACATCGTCGGCGGCGGGAAGCTGGCCGCGGTGATTCCTGTGCACTCGTTCACCAAGCTCAAGAAGGCCATCGCCGACCAGGCGTTTGACGGCGATCTCGACGGCATCCCGATCCTCAAGTACGACGCGGTGATCGCCGGTGAAGTGCAGAAGCCGGGCCTTGGCCCGCTGCACACCGAGTTCGACGGGAAGGGCTATGCCTACACGTCGATGTTCATCTCCTCGGAAGTGGTGAAGTGGAAGCTGGGAACGTGGGAAGTGGTTGACCGGGCACCCACGTACTACTCGATCGGCCACCTGATGATTCCTGGCGGCGATTCCAAGCAGCCGTTCGGGAAGTACCTGGTCGCCATGAACAAGATTACCAAGGACCGCTACCTCCCGACCGGCCCCGAACTGGCGCAGTCGGCGCAGCTGTTCGACATCAGCGGTGACAAGATGAAGCTGCTGCTCGACTTCCCGACCACCGGCGAGCCGCACTACGCCCAGGCGATTCCCGCGGCCATGATCAAGGACAAGCAGGTCAAGTTCTTCGATCTGGCGAAGAACACCAATCCGTTCGTGGTGCGCGCCGAGAGCGAGGGCGGGATCGAGCGGAAGGGGAAGAACGTCCATATCAAGATGGTCGCGATCCGCAGCCACTTCGCTCCGGACAACCTCGAGGGGGTGATGGTCGGCGACACGGTGTACTTCCACGTCACCAACGTCGAGCAGGACTGGGACATCCTCCACGGTTTTGCGGTGCTGGGGATGAACACGTCGCAGTTGATCTTGCGGCCTGGCGAGACGCGCACGCTGCAGTGGGTGCCGCGGGCTCCCGGGGTCTACCCCTTCTACTGCACCGATTTCTGCAGCGCACTGCACCAGGAGATGCAGGGCTACATCCGCGTCAGCTCGCCGGGATCGAGCGTCGCCTTGAAGGCCAACATCAGCGCCAAGGCCGCCTCACAGGCCGGGCGGGTCGGGGCATTCCTGCCGGGTTCGCCGCATGATCACATGAAGAACGGGGCGATGTAAGCATGTCGCGTGCAGCGCGCTTCGTGGTGGCCCTGGCCGCCTGCAGTCTCCTGGTGGTGATGTTCCTGCCGCTCTGGAGGGTGCAGCTGCACGCACCGCAGTATCCCGAGGGGCTCGGCTTGCTGATCCGTACCAACACGGTCACGGGCATCAAGCCGAGCGACCTCGGCAGCATCAATGGACTGAACCACTACATCGGGATGAAGCCAATCCATCCCGATGCCATCCCCGAGCTGCAGTACATGCGCTGGATCATCGTTGGCCTGGCGGTGCTCGGGCTGGCCGCAGCGCTGCGGGGGACTCGCCGCGCCGTGTTGGCTTGGCTGGTGGTGTTCGCCCTGGTGGGCGCGGTGGGGGTGGCGGACTTCTGGCGCTGGGAATACGACTACGGTCACAACCTCGACATGGAAGAGGCCATCATTGTGGTGCCGGGGATGACGTACCAACCGCCACTGCTCGGCTCGAAGCAGCTGCTCAATTTTACGGCGGCATCGTGGCCAGCGTCGGGGACAGGGGTGATCGGTCTGGCGTTTTTCGCGGCGGCGGGCACGCTGGTCACCTCCCGGCGGCGGAGCGTGGTGTGACCCGGCGCGAATTGATGGCGGTCGGCATGCTGGTCGCCGGTGGCTTGACCGGCTGCGGTGGTGGGCCGCCACAGATCGCCTGGAATTCCGATGCGTGCGACTTCTGCCGGATGACGATCAGCGAACGGCGCTTCGCGGCCGCCGCCATCACAAGCACCGGGCGCACGGTGCGCTTCGACGCGATCGAATGCCTTGCCGGGTGGGTGATGGCCCAGCCGCAGGGGCCCACCGCCATCTGGGTGACTGACGCTGAGCGGCCCGGCACCCTCATCCCGGTCGACAATGCCCGCTTTTTCCGGGCGGTGTCCGGGCACTCGCCGATGGGGAAGGGGTTCATCGCCGTGGCCACGACCCACAACCTCAAGCAGATGGTGGCGAAGTACGGCGAGGGGCCGCTGACCTGGGACCAGATCCGCGGCATCGTCAAGCGGGAGGGTGCAACCCCGGCGCATCCGGCGGGGAGCAACTGACGTGATCACGCTCGCACTGCTCGCCGTACTGCAACAGCCGCTCGTGGTCTCACCGACCGGGCCGTTCCGCACCGTGGCCTCGGCGGTGGCGGCGGCGGTGCCGGGGGGCACTGTCGTGGTGAAGGCTGGACGCTACCGCGAGCCGACCATCGTCATCGCGCGTCGCCTGACGCTGACCGGCGAGCCGGGCGCGATCCTCGACGGCGAAGGCCTGCACGAGATTGTGGTCCTGCGCGCCGATGGCATCACCATCCGGGGCTTCGAATTCACCCATACCGGCTTCTCCTACAGTGAGGATCGGGCCGCACTGCACGTCGCCGGGGCGCACGACTGTCGCATCGAGGACAACCGCTTCATCGACACCTTCTTCGCGATCTATATCGCCGCGTCGCACGGCTGCGTGGTCGCGCGCAACGAGATCGCCGGCCGGGGCGATCGCGACGAGGCCGGCAGCGGCAACGGCATCCACCTCTGGTCGTCGCGCGAGGTCACGGTCGCGCACAACCATATCAGCGGCCATCGCGACGGCATCTACCTCGAGTTCACCCACGTGGCGGATGTGCACAACAACCTGAGCGAGCACAACATCCGCTACGGGATGCACTTCATGTACAGCGATTCGTCAGCGTACGTCGGGAACCACTTCCGGGCCAACGGCAGCGGCGTGGCGGTGATGTACACGCGGGTCGTGACCATGGCACACGACACCTTCGAGGCCAACCGGGGTGCTGCGGCGTACGGCCTGCTGCTCAAGGAGATCCAGGACGCGCGTCTCGAAGGCAACCTGTTCCGCGACAACACCATCGGCCTGCTGGCCGACGGGGCGGACCGGCTGGTGGCGCTCGGCAATCGCTTCGATGACAACGGTTGGGCGCTGCGGCTGCTCGCCAGCAGCTTCGACGGGCGGTTCGAGGGAAACGCCTTCCGGCGCAACTCGTTCGACGTGGCGGTCAATGGCCGGGGGACGACTGCGGTGTTCGCCCGGAACTGGTGGGAGTCCTATCACGGCTGGGACCTCGACCACAACGGAGAGGGCGACGTGCCCTACCACCCGGTGCGGCTCTTTGCCCTGCTGGTCGAGCAGGCGCCGCCGGCACTGCTGCTGCAGCGGTCGCTGTTCGTCCGGCTGCTCGATGCCGCCGAGCGCGTGGTGCCGGTGCTTACGCCGGCGAACGTGGTCGACGGTCACCCGCTGATGCGCGACCCGACCGGGGCGTCACGATGATCGTCACCAGCGGACTGACCAAGCGGTTCGGTCGCCGGGCCGTGCTGCATCAGGTCGATGCCAGCATTGGGGAAGGACGCGTGACCGCATTGGTCGGCCCC
>JANYAG010000105.1 GCA_025361465.1 Gemmatimonadota bacterium | reverse complement strand
GCCACCTGTTCACGCACACCAGCTACGCGCACCTGGAAGAACTCGTCGAGGTTGCTCGAGAAGATCGCCAGGAACTTCAAGCGCTCCAGGAGCGGGGTCCGGTCATCAAGCGCTTCGTTGAGCACTCGCCGATTGAACTCCAGCCACGCCAGTTCCCGATTCAGGTAGAGCCCGGGGTTCCGCAGGTCGGGCCCGGTCTCCCGGGGGGTCGCCATTGGCGAGGCGCTCATGAAGCCGGTTCCTTCCTGGTGTCGAAAAAGATGGTCAGGATCATGCTGCAGATCCCGATCACCAGGCCGCCCCAGAATGCGGCTACCAGGGTGTCGACCGCAAAGTGGAGCCCGAGGGATTCCGAGAGCGATGCGGTAATGAGCAGCATGATGCCGTTAATCACCAGGGTGAAGAACCCGAGCGTCAGGATGATCAACGGGCAGGTGAGCAAGGTGATGATCGGCTTGAGGAGCGCGTTCACGACGGTGAACACCAGGGCCACGCCAACCATGGCCGCAAGGCCACCGGTGAAGTGGATGCCGTCGACAAACCGCGTCGCCACATAGATCGCGGCGGCGGTGATTGCGAGTCGAACCACTATCCTCTTCATGCCGCCTCCCGGATCACGCCACCGCCCAGTACCTGGCTCTCTGCCGAATAGAGCACCCCGGACTGTCCCGGCGCCACCGCCCGAACCGGCTCGAGCAGGTCGAGGGTGATCGTGTCATCATACACGGTACGTATTCTCGCCGGGGCCGCCACCGCCCGGTAGCGGAGCTGAATTGTGCACTCATCGCCGCCGTGGAGGGGGGTGGTCAGCCAGTTGCATTCCTCGAGGACCACACTGGTGCGCAGCAACTCATCGGCGTTCCCCACCACCACTTCCCGAGTCTCGGGTCGAATACCGACCACGAAGAGCGGCAATGACCGACCGCCGGGCAGCCCCCGCCGTTGTCCGATCGTGTAACGGGCGAAACCGTCATGCTCACCGATCACCTCCCCGCTGGTGGTGACCATCCGGCCGGGCACGAGCGCGGGGGCGTTGGCGGGGAGGTGCTGTTCGAGGACGGCGACATAGTCGTTGTCGGGGACAAAGCAGATGTCGACGCTCTCCGGCTTCTCCGCCGTCTCGAGGCCAAGCGCGCGAGCGTGCTCACGAGTCTCCGGCTTCGTGAGATGCCCGACGGGAGTCAGCATCCGGCTGACAACGGCGCGGTCAATTCCCCAGAGGAAGTAACTCTGGTCCTTGGAGCGATCGTCGCCGCGGAAGAGCCCGCCGTCGCGGGCGACGGCATAGTGGCCTGTGGCAATCGACTCGCAGTCGAGGGCCACCGCATGCGCCAGCAGGTCGCGGAATTTCGTGAACGAGTTGCAGCGGACGCAGGGAATCGGCGTGCGCCCCTGCGCGTACTCCGAGACGAAATTCGCGATCACCCGCTCGGAGAATCGGTCTTCCAGATTCAGGACGTAGTGGGGGATGCCCAGCCGATGAGCGACCGCGCGGGCATCGGCGATCGAATCGAGCGAACAACACGGCCGGTCGGGCACGTTGTCGCCATAGCAGAAGAGCTTCATCGTCGCGCCGATGACGTCGTAGCCCTGCTCGACCAGCAACGCTGCGGCGAGCGACGAATCGACCCCGCCGCTCATCGCGACGAGGACCTTGCCCTTCCTAGGCACGCCCAAGGGAACTGCTCAACTCTCTGGCACGCTTGACAATGCCTGGGAACACGGCGACGACGTGATCGATGTCGGCGTCGGTCGTTTCGTGGCCGAGGGAGAAGCGGATGGTGCCCAGCGCCAGGGCGCGGTCGACGCCCATCGCCAGCAGCACATGGGAGGGCTCCGTCGATCCGGTGGCGCAGGCCGATCCACCCGATGCGGCCACTTCGGCCAGGTCGAGGTGCATCAGCAACGACTCGGCCTCCGCGCCCGGCACCGCAATCGACAGGATGTGCGGTGCCCGCTCAACGTGGGCGGCATGAATGACCAGGTCGCTCACCACGGCACGCAGTCGCGTGGCGAGGGCATCGCGCATCTTGCCGATCCGGGTGACCTGGTCGTTGAGTTCCTGAGTGGCAAGCAGTGCGGCGCGACCGAACGCGACCGCGCCGGCCACGTTCTCGGTGCCGGGACGAATGCCAAACTGCTGGCCGCCGCCATGAATGATCGCCTCGATGATATGGCGATCGCGCACGATCAGCGCCCCGATGCCCTTTGGGGCGCCCAGCTTGTGTCCGCTGATCGCCAGCAGGGTGCAGCCCGATGCATCGAGGTCGATCGCCATCTTGCCGTAGGCCTGCACGGCGTCGCTGTGGCACGGCACGCCAGCCGCCTTGCAGCGTCGGCCGATTTCGGCCATCGGTTGGACCGTGCCGGTTTCGTTATTGACCCACATCGCCGAAACAATCGATGGCGAACGTTCAAGGGCGACGTCGAGCGCATCAAGATCGACCAGGCCGTTCCGATCGACCGGGAGGATCGTCTCCACGCCGCCGAGGTCGACGACGGCATGGGCCGCGGCGAGCACCGCCTTGTGCTCAATGGCCGTGGCGACGCTATGCATTGGCCGGCCCTTGGCTCGGGCAGCAAGTGCAGAGCCGATGACTGCCAAGTTGTCAGCCTCCGTGCCGCCCGAGGTGAAGATCACCTGGTTTGGGGTCACGCCGAGGGCCCGGGCCAGTTCGCGCTTGCCTTGCTCAAATCCAGCCCTCGCGGCGCGTCCGAAGCGGTGCGCCGAGGATGGGTTGCCCCAGGCGGTGCTCAGGAACGGCAGCATCGCCTCGATGACCTCGGGGCGGACGGGGGTCGACGCCGCGTGGTCGAGATATACGGGTGCCATAGTCCCAAATGTAGTCTTGGGTCGGGGTTGCGGCAGGGAAGCGGGGGTGGGAGCTTGAGCGGCGAGAAGCGAGAAGCGAGAGGGGAGGGTCATGAGCGTTCAGGATCTGTTTCTCCGTTATCAGGCGATCCTGCAGCCGGTGTTGCGGATTGGCCCCCTCTTCGGTGGGGTGGCGATTCTCTTCTGGCGTGTCCGTGAAACGCGAAGGCCGCTTTCGATCAAGGCCATCATCATTCCGCCCCTGGCGATGAGCACCGGGTTCTTCATGTTCCTCTCCCCGCACATGCGGGTGCCGTGGGTGTGGGCGATTGTCTCATTCCTGTTCGGCGCGCTGGTGCTCTCCTATCCGATTATCCGCACCTCGCGGCTCCATTTGCGCGACGGGGTGGTCTACCTGCAGCGCTCGCGCTGGTTCCTCGCCATCTTGCTCATCCTGCTCGCGA
>JANYAG010000096.1 GCA_025361465.1 Gemmatimonadota bacterium | reverse complement strand
GGGCAAGTCCGGGAGGGCCGCTTTTCTCCCGACGGGCGCTTGGTCGCCTACGCCTCCGATGAAACCGGCAGGGCCGAGGTGTATGTGCAGGCCCTGCCGTCCGGCGCGCCGGTTGTTGTGTCGCTCCATGGGGGGCGCTGGCCAGCGTGGACACACGGCGGTCGCACGGTGACCTGGGTAACGCCCGACGGACGAGTCGAGACGGCAGAGATCACGGCTTCGGGCCCGTCAGCCGGAAGGCCGCGTGTGCTCTTCTCGATCCCGACCTGGCGGCGATCGACGTTCGACGACAATGGCACCGGCCTCGCCGTCGTCGGCGATGGCGAGCGATATCTGGTGCGGCAATCCGCCACGGGGCTCGCCGTGGCCTATCTTCAGCACTGGCCGACGCTCTTCCAGCGCGTCGACTCGACCCCACGGGGCACTCCGTGAGTTCTGACACCTTGCAGCGCCTCTCTGCGGCGTTGGCCGATCGCTACCGGCTCGAGCGCGAGCTCGGTGCCGGCGGCATGGCGACTGTCTATCTCGCGCATGACCTGAAGCACGACCGCGACGTCGCCATCAAGGTACTCCATCCTGACCTCGGCGCGGCGCTTGGCGGCGAGCGCTTCCTGAGCGAAATCCGCACCACGGCCCGGCTGCAGCATCCGCACATCCTGCCACTGCTCGACAGTGGCGATGCCGATGGACTGCTCTACTACGTCATGCCCTACGCCACCGGTGAAACACTGCGTGCCCGACTCGATCGCGAGCGCCAGCTACCGGTCCACGATGCCGTACTGATCGCCCGGGAAGTGGCCGATGCGCTCGGCGCCGCGCATGCCGTCGGGATCATCCATCGTGATATCAAGCCGGAGAACATCCTGCTGCAGGGCGGTCACGCGCTGGTGGCCGACTTCGGTATCGCCCTCGCCGTGCAATCGGCCGGCGGTCAACGGATGACGCAGACCGGCCTCTCGCTCGGCACGCCGCAGTACATGAGTCCCGAACAGGCGATGGGCGAGAAGCAGATCGATGCGCGCAGCGACATCTACGCGCTCGGCGCGGTGACCTACGAAATGCTGGTCGGCGAACCGCCGTTCACGGGGCCGAGCGTGCAGGCGATCGTGGCGCGCCTGGTGACCGAGGAGCCGCGCACGATCGGTGTGCAGCGCAAGGCGGTCCCGGAGCACGTCGAGAGTGCCGTCATGCAGGCGCTCGAGAAGTTGCCCGCTGATCGGTTTGCCAGTGCAGCGGAGTTTGTTGCCGCCTTGACGGGAACGACGACGACACGCGCCACGACGTCGCGCCATGCCTCCCGCGTCATCGAACGTGCCGCGCCATGGCGCGCCGTCAGCGTGGGTCTGGGGATAGTCGCCTGTGCTGCCCTCGCAGTCGCGATCTGGGCGCTCGGCCACAACGCCGGCATTACCGCACCATCAGTGTTCGACGCCGGCCTTCCTGATAGCGCGGCCATGTTCTTCACCGGCCAGACTCCAGCGACTCCCTACGGTTCGGCATTGCAGAACCTGAGCCTCGCCAGTGATGGGAGCACCGTGGTATACCTGGCGCAGGCAGGCGAGTCGACCTTGCTCTGGCGCCGCAGTCTCCGTGATGCGACCAGCGCCCCGATTGCGGGGACCGAAGGGGGCAGCATGCCGCGCATCTCTCCCGACGGTAGCCAGGTTGCCTTTCTCGCGGGCCCCGGCATCATGGTGATACCACTCGACGGCGGGCAGGCCCGACGGGTCGTGACCACCGATGGACAAGTCACCACGCTGGAATGGATCTCCCCTTCCCGACTGATCGCAACCGATGCGGAGGGATACCGGGCGCGGCTGCTCGACGCCCAGACGGGTGAGGTCGAGCGCCACCCGATCTCCCGCTGTATCGACGGAAGCTGGTTCGCGCAGGAGCAGCAACTGATCTGTGGGCTTGGACTCACCGGCAGCCTGATCGACCCGAAGACCGGGGTGGCGTCGTTGATTCGCAATCACGGTGTGGACGGTGCCGCGCCGAGTGTTTTGGCCGGTTCGGCGTTCCACATCATCGACGGCAAGTACCTCGTCTATACGGCGCCTGAGGGCGATCTCCGCGGTGCCCGCTATGATCCGCGGACGCACGAGATCGGTCGATCGATCTCCCTTGTCACCGGAGTGCGCCGCGAATCGATCGGCACGGCACAGTTCGACGTGGACGCGACGGGGATGCTCATCTACGCGCCGGGTGGCAACGCCGGGATCGGCAACCTGGTGCGCCTTGGCACTGATGGCGTCGTGACGCGACTTCCGATGGAGGCCGGGCCGTATGCGAGGTGGGACCTGAGTCGTGATCGCCGATGGCTGGCCGCAGTGACCCAGGCCAGTGGCTATCAGGAGTTGCGGGTCTTTGATCTTCGCGGCGGGCAGTCGTTCGTCTGGACACGCGGTGAGGTGCTCGGGCAGCCGCTGTGGAGCCCGGATGGCGCCTCCCTGATGGTGACGGTGCAGGACTCGAGCGGTATGAGGCTGATTGACAGCTCCCCCTTTACGCCTACCGCACCCACGATCATCGCCGCGTCGAAACTGGTCTCGGCCATTCCGTATCCGTACGATTATCACAGCCCGACTCTGGTGGTGGCGAGAGTGAGTACCGGTGGCCGTTTGATCGAATTCGACCCGACGCGCCGACCGGTCAGATTCGACACCATCCCCGGAGCCGACGGCGGATTTGTCATGATGTCCCCCAACGGCAAGCACATTCTCTTCACCGTGTCGGCGGGGAGCCGGGTGATCGTGACCGCTTCGCCCCCAGGCGTGCTGCAGCGACAGGTCGCCGAGAACAGTGTCGAACCGATCTGGCTTTCGGATACCGAGGTCCTCTATCGCTCCGGAGTGACCTGGCATCTGGCGCGGCTCGATCCCATCACCGGTGAGCCCGCCGGGTCCACTAGTATCTGGGGGAACGACCCGCGCTTCTCAGACACCTTCGGGTGGTCCAATCGCCCCAGCTGGGATGGCGGGATCATCTACCAGCAGGGGCCGGTGGGAACCAGCGCGGCCTACCTGCGCGTCATTCCCAACTGGGTGGCCCACCTGAGGTCCGCGGTGGACGGGGCGAAGCCGTGAGCGACGATTCGATCCCGAATCCCCTTCGCCTCCTGGGGCTGACTCGCATCCTGGCCGGCGGCTGGTTCATCGCGAGTGGCGTGGCGACGCTGCGCCAATACCCTGACCTCGTTCCCCAGGCCGAGCGGCTCTTCGGTGGCGACATCGGCGCCACGGACGCTCCGATCCGCGCACTGCTGGTGTTGGTCCTCGCCGCCGGGCTGGTCCTCCTCGGCCCGGTGTTGATCGTCAAGGGGATCCGGTGGATGCGTCGCCTCCCGCTTCCGCCGGAAGGGCCCACGTCACTCACACGGGACGAAGTGGCCGCGACGCTGCGCCAGCACCAGCTCCCCGCCTACGCTGTGAGGCCCGCGGAACCGATCTGGCCGCTCCGGCGCCTGCTGAGTGATGACCTGGCGGAGATGCCCTGGTGGCGCCGTGACATCCTGGAGGTTGGGGTCCGGGCGTTCGTGCGATCCTGCGGCGGTGCGCTCGTCCTCGCCGGGGCCTGGCTGGCGCTCCCCCTGCTCTCGACCGACGACCTGCTCGGTCCATTCCCCATGGTGTTCGTCATCCTTCTCCTGTTCGTGACGGCGATCTGGGCGGCGCTGGCGCTCCTGTTGATCCCATCGGACGGCCTGCGCATCGAGTCGGTCGAGTTGCCGCTGTCGGCGGGTGCCGCGTCCCGTCAGGCGCTGCGCGCCGAACAGATCCACGAGGTTCGTCCCCTCATGCTGCCGCGGGAGATCGATGGCCCGGGCGTGACGCTTGGCATGCTCGGCGTCATGGTGCAATGCCTCATGCTGTCGTGGTGGGAACTCTCGCCGATCGGTTTCCCGCTGCTGGCCACCTCGATCATCCGGCACGCCGGTTCGATTGCGGGTGGCATCCTCTTCTTCGTGCTGGGTGATCGCATGCTGACGGCGGCAGCGGAGCTGTTGCGGAGATGGCGATACGAGTCGTTGCTCATCCTGATTGATGACGTTGGTGACGGGATGGTCGCCCGTGCCGCCGCGATCCGCAGCGAGAGCCGCGGCCTGACGGGGCCTCGTCACATCCTCGCGGCCGTCGGCGGGCCGCACGTCCGCGATTCGGCTCTTGCAACGCTCGCCAGGGCGGAGCACGCGGTATGAGCATTGACGCACTCCGGGTCGCCCTCGCCGATCGCTACGCGGTTGAGCGCGGACTCGGGCAAGGCGGCATGGCGACCGTGTACCTCGCGCATGACCTGAAGCACGACCGCCAGGTCGCCATCAAGGTGCTCAAGCCGGAACTTGGCGCGGTGCTGGGCGCCGAGCGCTTCCTGGCGGAGATCAAGGTCACCGCCAACCTGCAGCATCCGAATCTGCTGCCGCTGTTTGACTCGGGTGCCGCCGATGGCCTCCTCTATTACGTCATGCCGTACCTCGAAGGCGAGACGCTGCGCGCCCGGCTTGACCGGGAACAGCAGCTGCCGGTCGATGAGACGCTTCGCCTCGTCGCGTTGATGGCCGGTGCGCTCGACTACGCCCATGCCCGCGGCGTGGTGCATCGCGACCTCAAGCCGGAGAACATCCTGCTGCAGGCGGGCCAGCCGGTGATCGCTGATTTCGGCATCGCCCTCGCGGTGGCGCAGGCTGGCGGGTCGCGTGTCACAGAGACCGGCCTTTCGCTCGGCACGCCGCACTACATGAGCCCGGAGCAGGCGAGCGGTGATCGTGCGGTCGACGCCCGCTCCGATCAGTACGCGCTCGGCGCGGTTACCTACGAGATGCTCACCGGTGAGCCGCCGCACACCGGCGCCATCGCGCAGGTCATCATCGCCCGCTTGATGACCGAAGCACCGCGCAGTATCCGGGGGGCGCGACCCGCGGTGCCACCGGCATTGGATCAGGCGGTGCTTCGCGCGCTCGCCAAGTCGCCAGCAGACCGCTTCTCGACCTGCAGCGAGTTCGTTCACGCTGCCAGCGACGTCACGGCCGCCACACCTGCGGCCGCACCGCCTCGGCGCGGGCGCACAGCGATCGCTCTTGGCGCGGCGTCCTTGCTCCTGCTCGTGGCGGGATGGTGGTGGACAACCCATCACACGTCTGGGGTGCCATCCGGCAACGGCGCGGCCCGCGCCCTCGCCGTCCTGCCGATCGTCAACGCCGGCGGTGATTCGACCCGCGAGTACCTCGCCGACGGCATGACGACCGAGCTCGCCAACGCCCTCCGCCAGACTCCGGGCCTCACCGTGGCTGGCGACCTCAGCACCTTCCGCTTCAAGCATTCGACCCTGCCGCCCGAGCAGATCGCCCGCGACCTGCACGTCGGCATGCTGCTGACCGGCACCCTGCAGTCCGCCGGCGGTCGTATCCGCCTGCAGGTGCAACTCAACGATGCCACGGGGCACCTGCTCTGGTCGAACCGCTTTGATCGCGAGATGAAGGACGGCTTCGCCCTGCAGGACGAGATCACCAGCGCCATCGCGGGCGAGATGCAGGTGGTGCTGACCCCGGCCGCAACGGCCGTGGCGCGCGCCGGCCGGACCGAGAACCCCGAGGCACACGACCTCTACCTGCGTGGCGTGGCCGAGAAGGGAAAGCTGAGCGACCAGGGTCTCGCCCACGCGGTGATCTACTTCAAACAGGCATTGGCACTGGATTCCAGCTATGCCAAGGCCTGGGCCGCCCTTGCCTTCGCCTATGACATGCAGGCGGACGTCTACAAACCGTCGCACGAGTACCACCTCCTGGCGAAGGACGCCGCCCTCCGCGCCGTTCGCACCGACAGCCTGCTGGCCGAAGGGCACGTGCTGCTGGGCTTCGAGCTCGCCGCCGCCAACTGGGACCTCGAGGCCGGTGCGGCGGAGATGCGGCGAGGTATTGCCCTCGATCCCAACGCCCCGGACGCGCTCTTCATGTTTGCCACCTTCCTTGGGCTCACCGGCCATGTGGACGAAGGCGTCTCGCTCAGCCAGCGCCTGCTCCGCTTGGACCCGCTCTCCGCCATGGCCTCCACCGCGCAGGTGCTGGCGCTCGCCTTCGGTAATCGCTGGATCGAGCTGCTCCGCCAGGACAGCATCTCCAAGAAGCTTGACCCCACGGTCGTCTACGGTGACGCCTGGGACGGCACCGCGCTCCGGGAGCTCGGGCAGCTGCAGGAATCGGTGGCGGCCTACCAGGCCTTCGAGGCCGTCACCGGCGGGCAGCCCGCGTTCGGACTTGCCATCACCTACGGTCGCATGGGGAAGCGGGACGAGGCGATGCGCATCATCCGCGCGCTCGAGGCGCAGCGGAAGCAGAGCTGGGTGGACCCCGACCTTATCGCGGTGGCCTACGCCGGCATCGGCGACAAGGACCACGCCATGCAATGGCTCGAGCAAGGCTTCACCGAGAAGTCCTGGGTGCTGCGCTTCATGATGGAGGCGGACCCGGGCTGGCTCGCCGGAATGCACGACGATCCCCGGTTCGTCGCCCTGCACCAGCGGGTGCGCACCACGACGTTCAAGGAGTGAGATGACCAACGACGCTGCGTCCCGACTCACTGCCGCCCTCGCCGACCGCTACACCATCGAGCGCGAGCTTGGCGCGGGCGGGATGGCCACGGTCTACCTGGCGCAGGACCTCAGGCACGATCGCCAGGTCGCCATCAAGGTGCTCAAGCCGGAGCTCGCGGCGGTGATCGGTGCCGAGCGCTTCCTCAAGGAGATCAAAACCACCGCCAACCTGCAGCACCCGCACATCCTCGGCCTGATCGACTCGGGAAGCGCGGAGGGGCTGCTCTGGTACGCGATGCCGTTCGTCGACGGCGAGTCGCTCCGCGACCGCCTGACACGCGAGAAGCAGCTGCTGATCCCTGACGCCGTGCGCATTACCACGGAGGTGGCGGGTGCCCTGGACTACGCCCATCGCCATGGTGTGATCCATCGCGACATCAAACCCGAGAACATCCTGCTGCACGATGGCAGCGCGCTGGTAGCCGACTTCGGCATCGCACTCGCCGCGAGCACCGCCGGCACCCGGATGACGGAAACGGGGATGTCGCTTGGCACGCCGCACTACATGAGTCCCGAGCAGGCGATGGGGGAGCGCGAGATTACGGCACGGAGCGATGTGTACGCCCTGGGATGCATCGCCTACGAAATGCTGGTGGGCGAGCCGCCGTTCAATGGTCCCACGGCGCAGGCGATCATCGCGCGCGTGATGACCGAGGAGCCGCGCTCGCTCACGCTGCAGCGAAAGACCATCCCGCTGCATGTCGAGGCGGCGGTGCTGACGGCGCTCGAGAAACTGCCGGCGGATCGCTACGCCACGGCGGCCGAATTTGCCACGGCCCTGGCGGACACGAGCCTGGCGACGACGCACCGGACCACCGCCCGCGCGGCGGTCGTTCCATCCCGTTCGTGGCGCGGGCTCGCGCCCTGGGCGCTCACCCTTCTGGCCATCGCCGTTGGCGCGTGGGGGTGGGTGCGTGCCCGCACGGTGGCGGAGCAACCGGTCGAACGGCACTACCTCTCGCTCGGTGACAGTGTCCAGCTGCAGCAGGCCAGTACCGTCACCGGGCCTCCGCTGGCACTCTCCCAGGACGGTACTCGGCTTGCCTTCGTCGGGGACACGCTCTCCAGGATCTGGGTCAAGCGCCGCGATGCCGTGGATCCCGTGCTGCTCCCTGGCACCGAGCACGCGAGCAGTCCGGTCTTTTCGCCCGACGGGAAGTGGCTGGCCTATACCGCCGATGGTCATCTGAGGAAGGTCTCCGTCGACGGCGGTCCGAGCATCTCCCTCGCCGATTCGGTCGGCAGCGGATTCGGCCTTGCGTGGCTTGACGACGGCACGCTGGTCTTCACCAATACCTCCCTGCTGGGATTGCACCGGGTCAATCAGTCCGGTGGCCCGGTGACCGTCCTGCTGGCCGACTCGGTCTTCAAGGGCCTGGCGCCGATGCTGCCGACGCCGCTGCCGCATTCGCGCGGCGTGCTCTTCCAGGTCTGCGCCTCCGGTTGCGTAACCATGGGTCTTCACGTGCTCGACCTCAAGACCGGCCGGCACAAACTGCTGG
>JANYAG010000057.1 GCA_025361465.1 Gemmatimonadota bacterium | reverse complement strand
GCCGCGGACTTCTTCGGCCTGGCCGCCGACGTGCGCCCGGCCGTGCTGTCCGACAACAACCAGCGCCTGGTCGACACCTACATCGCCGTCCGCGACTGCCCCGAGGATGTCATCGCCGAGCTGCGCTGCCTCGAGAATCGGTCGGAGGTCTTCTACGCGGTGCGCGCGCGCTTCAACGCCGAGCGCTTCACCGCGGACCTGGCGGAGCGCGCTGCGTGGATGATCTTCCTCAACAAGAACAACGTGAACGGCCTCTACCGGGAGAACAAGGACGGCCAGTTCAACGTGTCCTACGGCAAGCACCCCAACCCCTACGTGCCCGATGCCGCGAACATCATGGCCTGCTCGGCGGCGCTGCGGGGGGCCGACCTCCGGTGCTGCGACTTCGCCGTGTCGCTCGCGGAGGCGCGCCCCGGGGAGTTCGTCTTCCTCGATCCCACCTACGTGCCGCTGCCGGGCAAGAAGTCGTTCACCTCCTACACGGCCACGCGTTTCACGAGCACCACCGGCGCCACGCAAGAGGAGATGCTCGGCATGGGTCGCTCCGACCAGGAGCGCCTCGCCGCGATCATGAAAGAACTGGACGCGCGCGGCGTGTACTTCATGGCATGCAATAGCGACACCGAGGAGGCGCGGCGTGTGTATGCTGGGTGGGATATCCGGACGGTCACCGCATCCCGGGCCATGGGCGCGCTCGGCACGACGCGCGCAGACCGCGACGGCGGCGACGACACGGCACGCGACGACGTGACCGAGATCGTGATCAGAAACTCGTCGCGCTGGACATGATCAAGGAGAACAAGATGCAACGTCTCGAAAAAGTGAGTCTCGCGATCGACGGCCTGCGCCGGTGCCTGGGCCGGCATGGGGTGTGGGCAGCCGAGGGCCGGTACGCGTGGCAGCTCTGGATGCGGGACTTCGGTCTCGCGATCCTGCCGTTGCTGATGATGCTCGGGTGGCACGGTATCGCGCTCACGCATCTTCGCAGCGTGGCCCGCCGGCAGCGCCAGGACGGCAAGGTCCCGATCCTCTTCCTCGACGGGTGGTGGGGCACCGTGCGCTTCCTCTTCGACAAGATCGTCAAGAGCATCCGCGCCGGCGAGGTGAGCTTCATGTTGCGGCGCTTCTGGGAGTGCCGTGGGGACCTCGGGGACCTCACTCCCGGCACGCGCGACAGCGAGATCATCTACGTTCTGGCAGTCGGCCAGTACATCGCGGCGCTGCCGGATCGCGCCGCGAAGCTGGACGCCCGCGTCGAGTTCCAGGCCAGCGTCCACCGCGCGCTGGGCTACATCGAGCAGAACCTGATGGTGGACGGGCTCGTCGTCGGCGCGGACTGGCGGGACACGCTCGAGAAGACGATCGGCGACAAGACGCTCCTGAGCGTCAACTGCATGCTGGTGCAGGCGTACCGTCTCAACGGGCAGCACGCCGCTGCCGACGCGCTCAAGGACAAGATCAACAAGACCTTCTGGTCCGGCGACCTCTTGCAGGACTGGCCCGGCAACCCGCGGTTCGACCCGTTCGGCGCGTCGCTCGCGGTGCTGTTCGACGTCGTGGATCCCGAGCGCTACGGGGAGATCTTCTGGCACCTCTCGGACATCGACACCGCACACGGCGTCACCATCCAGTGCCGGCACAACCCGTTCCGGCCCGGCGAGGCCGAAGTGATCGACCGCACCGACGGCGTCGTGGTGTGGCCGTGGATCTCGCACTTCGTGATCCTGGCGCTGATGAAGATGGCGGCACGCTATCCGGTGCGCGCCGCGTACAATCAGATGGCCCAGGAACAGTTCGACAAGCTCGTTGCGATCGATGGCTTCGCCGAGTGGTACGACCCCGCCGACGGGTCGGCCTGGGGTGCGGCCGACCAGCTCTGGAGCAAGGTGATGCTGGTGCGGGCCTACGACGCGCTGGCACGCGGCTGATCCCACCATGACGCACCCCCTGCCCATGTACGAAGACCCCCCGCGGCCGAGCACCCGCGGGGAGTGCGTCAACGGGATCCGGCCGTGCCCGTTCGTGTCGTGCCGCTACCACCTCTACCTCGATGTCGCGGGAGAAGACATCCGCCTCAATTTCCCCGACAAGGAACCT
>JANYAG010000035.1 GCA_025361465.1 Gemmatimonadota bacterium | reverse complement strand
TCGACCAGCACCCGGCGCATCACCTGCGAGGCGGTGCGGAGGAAATGGAGGCGGCTCTCGAACGCGATCGGCGCCGACCCCAGGAGCCGGAGGTAGGCTTCGTGGACCAACGCCGTGGGTTGCAAGGTGTGGTCCGGCCGTTCACCGCGCATGTGCTTCTCGGCGATGCTGCGCAGCTCGGCATAGACGAGCGGCAGCAGCTGCTCGGCGGCGAGCGGATCGCCTCGACCAACCTCGTCGAGGAGACGCGTCACCGTGTGCGGCAGTGTCTCGTCGGCAGACATGCGGTGCGAAACTCCGGGGTTGTGCGCGGTTCACCAAGGTAACCCTTGCGGGATCCTCTGCGCAGGGGCCGCGGGAGCCTCTTCCTTGGCAGTCCTGACTACGGCACGACCTGCTTTGACAACATCGCCGTGCGCATCACCACGCCCCCGATCGTGATCCCCTTGCCCAGCAGGGGAGCCAGCGACCCGCCCGCGCCGGAAACTCCGATCCCCTTCGCGATCAGCGTGGCGGTCACGCCGGGTCGGGGACCCCAGGTCGCCAGCCAACCCGGCACAGCGGTGAGATCCGGTGTGGTGAGGTTCACCGCGGTCCCGCCCCGCCAACCGGCGGTGACAATGAAGCTCCCCGTCCGGTCGGGTTGCACGCATGACCCCTCGTACACGGTGCTGTAGTCCGCCTGCGGCGCCGTGGTCACCCGCACCTGATAGAACGGCGCGCCGTCAGGGTGAATACCGTGGGTTCCGTCAGCCGGCCGCCCAGTGTCAACGTCTGATCGGCTGGAGCAACAAAGGTGTTGACCACTTCCCTTCTTGAGGCGCCGTCGAACGAGGTGGCCGACGCCCACAAGTTGCATACGTCACCGGCCACCATCCGCGCGCTCGGCACCGTCGGGAAGAGCCCGATGTTGCTCGTCGGGACAGCCGTCGGCAGATATCCGGCGGTCTGGTTCGCCGTGATGAGATCGCTCCAGAGATTGAGGACATCGCCAGCGGCAGCCACAATCGTGGCTGTCTTGAGTTCCGAGGCAAATGGTTCGCCTGAAGCGAAGTCGAGCACCGGAATCACACTTCCCGCTGGATAGTCCGTTCCGCGCCGGAGTATCAGGTCCGCCGGCTGCAGCGGCACGTTCGTGTGGAGCCGCCCGGCGACGAGGTCACGCGCACCGGTCGTGGCACGGGAGATCACGACATTCGAGCCGCCACCCGGCAGGATCTGCGCCTCACCGTCACCCACCGCGACGTGGAAGTAATCGCCCGCCGCCACACCGGCGACCGTGCCGGTCAAGGTCTTGTGGGGTTGCCACATGGCACTCGCTTGCGGCGCCCAGTCGACGAATTCCGCCCGGGTCGCGTACACCAGCGCGACGTCGTACGTCGTCACCGTCCCGGTGATGCTGCGGACGTAGGCGATCGCGCCACGGTTCGCCGTGAAGCCAACGGAGTACGTCCCATTGACGCCGACGATCTGCTGCCAGGGGCCGTCACCATCCTGGAAGCCCAGCCAGATCGCGGTCGCCTCGGTGTTGCAGGAGAGGTTGATCGGGATCGGCGGCGGGATGGCCGTCACCGTGAGACTCAGCGGAGCCAACCGGTCGGTCACCGAGATGGTGACGGTCGATGTTGTTCCACCCGCCGCGATCGGATTCGGGTTGAATGACGCGGTGACACCGGTCGGCGCCCCATCAAGAACCAGGTTCACCGCGCCTGCGAACGGCGCCGTCCGCGTGATGGTCACCGCAGACACGCCCGTCTGCCCCTGCTGGATCGACAAAGTTGCCGGATTTAGCGCGATCGCAAAGCCGCCGACCGGTGCGGGCGTGATGGTCATGGCCATCGTGACCTGTTTGTTGGTCATCCCGGCCGCAGAACCAACAATCGTGATGGCGGAGACTCCTGGCGTCGCGGTGCTCGGAACACTGAGCGAAAGGGTCGCACTGGTGCTCCCCGCTGGCACGCTTGCCGGGGTGAATGTCGCCGTGACGCCGGTTGGCACTCCCTGAGCCGCCAGGGTCACCGCACTGGTGAAGCCGCCACTCCGGGTCACCGTGATCGTCATGGACTCGCTCGCACCAGACTGGATCGTGCAATCCGACTCTGAGGAGGCGATGACGAAGTCGCCTTCATTTTCGGTGGCGGTCGAGCACTTGCCGCACGATCCAACCACCGCGCAAGCCAACAAGTCAGGTCTCGACCGCAGCAAGCGCTTGTTAGGTGTCTTGGAGGTGCAAACCGGGTAGATAGTTGACAGAGTATACCGGCAACATGGGTGACACGGCTACCCTGGCTGACCTACCGGAGGTTGGCCATGCCGTGGTTGGAGACTGCACCTATGGAACAACGCGAGCGCTTCATCGCGGATGTCCGCGCGGGGTTGTATTCGATGACCGAGCTGTGTGAGCGCTACGGCATCAGCCGCAAATCGGGGTACAAGTGGCTCGAACGCGTCGAAGCAGGTGGACGCGCGGCACTCGCCGATCGGAGTCGCGCTCCGCACCATTGTCCGCATCGCATCTCGACGGCCGTTGCCGACCTCCTCTGCACCACGCGACGGAAACATCCGCAGTGGGGTCCCAAGAAGCTGTTGCAATTCCTCGAGCGACGACATCGGCGCATCACCGAGTGGCCGGCCATCAGCACTATCGGTGATCTGCTGGTACGCGAAGGCCTGGTGACGAAGCGCCGACGTCGGCGCCGTCCCGATCATCCCGGTACCGTGCCCCCGATCACCACTGCGCCCAACGATATTTGGGCGGCCGATTTCAAAGGGCAATGTCGCACCGGCGATGGGGTCTACTGCTATCCGCTGACGATTTCGGATCAGCATTCGCGCTTCCTGCTGACGTGCCACAGCTTGCGGAATGTCCAGACCGTGGGCGCCAAGCCGGCGTTTGAGCGCACCTTTCGCGAATACGGCTTACCGCGCGCCATCCGCACCGACAACGGCGTCCCGTTCGCAACACAGGCCATTCACGGGCTCTCCCAGCTTAACGTCTGGTGGATCCGACTCGGCATTCAACACCAACGCATCCTGCCAGCACACCCGCAACAGAATGGTGCGCACGAGCGCATGCACAAGACGCTCAACGCGGAAGCCATTCGTCCACCGCGCGCCACATTGCGAGCCCAACAACGGGCCTTTGATGGCTTTCGCCCAGAATACAATGAGATCCGACCGCACGGCACCCTGAACGGCGATACACCCGCCTCACACTATCACGCGTCACCGCGACCGTACCCGACACGCTTGCCACCCATCGAATATCCTGGACACTATCTCGTGAAGCGCATCACCAGCGGCGGGACATTGCGCTTCGGGAACAAGCTGCTTTTCCTCGCCACACCACTGGAAGGCTATGACGTGGGACTCGATGAAGTGGAGGATGGCATTTGGTCGATCTACTTCTGTAACGTGCTGATCGCTAGATTCGATGAACGCAAGTACGTCATTCGGAGCTGACCGGGAGCCCCGAGAAAGTGTTACCCATGTACCCGGTTTATTGTGTTACCTATCTGCCCGGTCGCTCATGCTTACTCCGCGGACCGGAGCCGCTCCCAGGCTTCACGCGGTGAGAGAATCGGCAGCGGCGAGTGGGCCGCCACGGTCAACAGGTCCTTGTCCCCAGTCACCAACACGTCCGCCGCCCCCGCGATGGCAGAGGCCAACACCCAGGCATCATCAGGGTCACGGAGGGGAAGTGGACTTGGGGCCGTTGGGCGCGGGACGACCAGTTGGTCACGCAACTGGCGCTCCACGAATGCCAGCTGGCGATCCGACGCGTGAAAGTGCTCGGTCAGCACGCGCCGCAATTCCACTAGGTTGACCTCGCCAGTCATGACGTCGTGTTCCGCGAGCAGAAACCGGAGCAGGTCCGTGCACAGCCCCCGGGCGGTGAAGGCACTGACCAGCACGTTGGTGTCCAGAAAGACCTTCACGAAACGATCTTGAACACATCCTCATCGGTGAGGATGCCCTGGGCCTCCGCCAAGGGGAGCAGTTCGCGGCGGATCTGCTCAAAACGGAGGAGCGCGATCTGGCGCCGGACCGCATCGCGGACCAAGTCACTCCGGCTGCGGCCCAGCTGCCGACTGAGGCGGTCGAGGTCGCGTTGGAGCTTTGCATCCAGGCGGATCGTGACGGTCGAGGTCTTCATGTAAGACAATGTACCACACCCGGAGGCCAACCGCAAGACAAGCCATCTAACGCCCTGCGCTTCTGCCGCGAGGCCTGGCGAGGCCGCCGCCATCCCCAAACTAGCTAAACGCGGCGGCCGAACCGCTCTGGCTTCGTCGGCAGCAAGCGCTTGTCATGCCCCAACCACATGCACCGAGCCCGCCGTCAAAGTCGGCAAGATTCGCAGGACTTCCGGCACGAGCGGTCGGAGGTGGATCAGGCGATTCGAGGGGGCGACCAGGAGCAGGACCCCGAACGGCAACTGCGCGATCTGTTGCTGAGCGGGTAGCCGACGATCCATGGTGAGGAAGGCATCAAAGGCACCGCTGGCCCGCTTGAGGAGCTCGCCATTCCGCACGCCGGCCCAGCCTTGCCCGGCCACCGTCTCGGCCGCATGGCCGACGAGCAACCCCATCAAGTCGTGGGGGAGATTCTCATCAAGCAGGACGCGCACCGGCCAAGACCGAATCGCGGGCCAGGTCGAGCGCCGCGATCGCTTGCTCGCGGGTCACGGAGGGGAACTGGTGCAGGAACTCGTCGAGCGTCTCGCCGCCTTCGAGGTAGTCAAAAAGCGATTGGGCGGGCACGCGCGTCCCGACGAACACGGGGGTGCCGCTCAAGATGTTGGGGTCTGTGTGAATCACTTCGGTCCGAGCGATCATGGCCTACCCTCCTGGCCGAGGCCGACTCCCCAATATACCCGCGCGCCCTGACGGCGCGGCACCGAAGTTCATATGGTGTGGGCCTAACGCCGAGCACTTCAGGCCTCGCCGGCAGCAAGCGCCTGTTAGCGTGCCCTCAGCTCGCGTGCCGCAGCGGCTGCAAGTGGGCGATCTCCGCCGCATCGTCGGACCGCAGGGCGTGCCAGAGATCCCAATCCTGCTGTAGCCCGAGCCAGAAGTCGGCGCTCATGCCGAGGACCCGTGCCAGGCGAAGTGCGGTATCCGGCGTCACCGCCCGCTTCCCGTTGATGACCTCGTTCAGACGGGGAAAGGAGACGCCGAGCCGAGCCGCGAACGCGGACTGCGTGATACCCAAGGGCACGAGGAACTCCTCCCGCAGCATCTCGCCGGGATGCGTCGGAGGCAGATGCGTCGGCAGGCGCCGCTGGACGAGCGATCCGCCCCGTGCGCCCTTAGTGGTAGTCTGTGACTTCAACTTCGTCGGCATACCCGTCCTCCCACCGGAAACAGACCCGGAATTGGTCATTGATGCGGATGCTGTGCTGGCCGGCGCGGTCGCCTTTCAGGCGTTCGAGGCGATTGCCCGGGGGGACGCTCAACTCGCGGAGGTCTCGCACCCGATTGAGTTGCGTCAGCGTGCGCCGGCCCCACTCGCGCAGGGCCCGCGGGACCGGTGGAGTATGGATTTCGTCCACGATCAGCTGACGGATGGCCGACCGTTTCGGGTGCTCACGGTGGTCGATCAGTGGAGTCGCTCCAGCCCGATCTTGAGGTGTGGGATTAGCCTGCGAGGCAGTGACGTCGCGGAGGCCCTGGATCGGGCGATTGGCGACGGCACGGCACCCCGCTCGATCACCGTCGATCACGGCACGGAGTTCATGTCGCGGGCCCTGGAAGAGTGGGCGTGGCGGCGGGGCGTGCAGCTGGATTTCACGCGGCCCGGCAAACCCACGGATAACGGCTACATTGAGAGCTTCAACGGCAAATTACGCGACGAGTGTTTGAATGTGAATCAGTTCGTGTCGCTGGCCGACGCGCAGCAGCAAATCGACGTGTGGCGGGAGGAGTACAATACCGTCCGTCCGCACAGCTCCCTGGGGCACCTGACCCCCAAGGAGTACCAGGACATCTGTCAGGGGAAAGCGATCGCCGAAGCCGCTTAACTCGACGACCGACTGTCTACTTACGGGACCAAGGTCAGAAGCGGCGTAACTCTCGCGACCGACTGCCTACTTACGGGACCAAGGTCAGTTGTCGAGCGCCTCGCGTCCATCGCTGCAATCCACACCGGCCAGGCGTTGTCGACGTTGGACCGAATGATCGACCTCGCGGCTGAGGGATGGGAGATACATGGATGGGTTGACAG
>JANYAG010000142.1 GCA_025361465.1 Gemmatimonadota bacterium | reverse complement strand
GCGGTCCGGGAGGCCTCCCCCGCCCTGCTGCATCTCGTCGGTGACCCGTGGACCCCGACGGCGGAAGCCGGAGCGGCCGCAGCCAGGAAGGCAGGCCTCCCGTACGTGCTGGTCGGGACGTCCAACCAGGGCGGCCCCAAGGGCATCACGGCCAAGTGGCAGGCCGAGCGGATCCGCCAGGGCGCGGCAGCCCTCGCCGCGATCGCCCGCCCCGCGCTGGAACGGCTGGCTGGCGACGCCCCGACCAAGCCGACCGCGGTGATTCCCCTCGGCGGCGTCACGGCGACCACCACGGGCGACCGCAGTGAGGCCATTCCTCCGGTGAAGCTGGCTGTGGTCGGGCGGGTTATCCGCGAGCGCGGGCTTGATCTGCTGCTGGACGCGCTGGCCGAGACTTACGGGGATTGGCGCCTTCGGGTTGCGGGGACAGGCCCGATGCAGGAGTCCCTCGAAGCCCAGGCCCAACGCCTCGGCCTTTCGGCCCGGGTCGAGTGGCTCGGCGCCCTGCCGCGAGAGTCGCTGCCGCAACTCTGGGCGGATACCGATGCCCTGGTGGCACCATCCCGCTCGACACCTGATTGGGTCGAGCCGACGGGAAGCATTGTGCTCGAGGCCATGGCGCATGGCATCCCGGCGATCGTCAGCCGATCGGGCGCGCTCCCGGATGTGGTCGCCGACGCAGGGCTGGTAATCGCGGAGAACGATGGTCCGGCCCTGACGCGTGCGCTGCGGGCGCTGGTCGATGAACCACGCCGTTGCCGGACTCTCGGGGCGCTGGCGCGCGCGCGCGTTGCGGAGGTCTACTCGAACGAGGCCGTCGCACGGCGACTGGCGGCACTGTGGCGCCAGGTGCTGACCAGCGGGCAGTGAGGTTCCCGTGTCTTCGGCACGGGAGTTACGTGCTGGCGGGTTCGAGCGTGAGCCCCTCTCGCCGCAACTGTTCAGCGCGCCACGGCTCCAGGCGGACCGTCACCACCAGGCGCTCGCCTTCCAGCGACTGCCCCAGCACATCGCCGACCCGGTGGATCTGGCCGAGGCGCTTGCCATCGCTGGGATCGAGCAGGATGCGCACCACCGGCCGGATCGCGGCCGCCCTCCCGCGCAACTCTGAACGCAGCGGCTGAAGTCCATCGGTACGCATGACCGACGTGAAGATCGCGTCGGGATAGAGCGTGCGGGCATAGGTCGCGAACCCTGTGGGATCGGCAAGCGCATCAAGCTTGTGAAAGACCACCAGCGTGGGCCGCTCGGCAAGCCCGAGTTCGCTCAACACCTCCCTGACGGTATGCATGTGGTCTTCCCACTCGGGATGGGATGCATCGGTGACGTGCAGCAGGAGGTCAGCCTCGCCGGCTTCTTCGAGCGTAGCACGGAAGGATGCCACGAGATGGTGGGGCAGCTTGCGGATGAACCCGACCGTGTCACTCATCCGCACACGCAAGTTGTCGCCGAGATCCACCTCGCGCGTCAGCGTATCCAGCGTCGCGAAGAGCCGATCCTCAACAAAGATGTCATGCTCCCCGGAGATCCCCCGGAGCACGCTGGACTTGCCGGCATTGGTATACCCAACGAGGGCGGCCGAGAGCATCGGGCTTCTGCTGGCTCGAATGGTCTGCCGGTGACGGGCCACATCCTGGAGCTTCTCCCGCAAGAGCGAGATCTTCTGCCGGATCATGCGCCGGTCGGTCTCGAGCTGGGTTTCGCCCGGGCCGCGCAAGCCGATGCCGCCGCGAATCCGCGAGAGATGGGTCCACATCCGGGTAAGCCGTGGCAGCATGTACTGCAGCTGAGCCAGCTCGACCTGGAGTTTCGCCTCACTGGAACGGGCGCGGGTCGCGAAAATGTCGAGGATGATCTCGGCGCGGTCCATCACCCGCGTCCCAAGCAGCTCTTCGAGGGATTGCCCCTGCGCCGGCGTCAGCTCTTCGTCAAACACCACGAGGCTGCCCTTCGTCTGTGCGACGAGGGCGCGCAGTTCCTCGACCTTTCCTTCCCCGATCAGCGTGCCGGGATTCGCGGCCGCGATCTGCTGGGTAAGCGTGCCCGCCACGTCCGCCCCGGCGGTGTCGACCAAGCGGCCAAGTTCGGCGAGGTGCTCCTCCATCTTCATGGCATCAGGGGAGCCCTTGCGTGCCGCAGCCACCAGGATGACGCGTTCGCGAGGTGCAGCAACAGCGATCAACGGGCGAATGAGGTGCCTCCACATCCCTTGAGGACGCCGGAAGATAGCCCGGTCACTCGGGCGCTCACGCGGCCGGGCCTCCTTCACCTCCCTGTTCGCTCCACCACTTGAGTCGCTCGGCGATTCGGCGCTCGTGGCCGAACACTCCCGGCTCGTAGAAGCGTGCGCCCAGCAGCGCTTCCGGCAGGTAGTCCTGCCTGAGATAGCCCGCCGGAACTTCATGGGCGTAGCGGTAGCCCGACCCGTACCCCAGCTCCTTCATCAGGTCGGTTGGAGCGTTACGGATGTGCCGCGGGACCACGGCGGACGGGGTGGTGGCCACGGCATCCTGCGCCGCCTGCCACGCCAGATAGATCCGGTTCGACTTGGGTGCGGTCGCGAGGTAGACCGCCGCTTCCGCGAGGGCGAGGTCGCCCTCCGGACTGCCAAGGAAGTGCCACGCGTCCCGGGCGGCGATCGCAATTTCCAGCGCGTGCGGATCGGCGAGCCCGATGTCCTCGGTGGCCATGCGCACCAGTCGCCGTGCCACGTACATCGGGTCTTCGCCCCCGGCGACCAACCGGGCCAGCCAATAGAGTGTCGCCTGCGGATCACTTCCGCGCACCGACTTGTGCAAGGCCGAGATGATGTCGTAGTGCTGCTCGCGGTTCTTGTCGAAGACGACGAGTCGGCGCGCCAGCGCTTCGAGCGCGATGTCCCGGGTGATCCGGCCGTGGGCCCCGACCTGCTGCGCGGCCGCTTCGAGGACAGTCAGGGCACGACGTGCGTCGCCGTCCGCGACTTCGGCCAGTGCGTCACGAGCATCGTCCGGCATCTCCAGCTCTGCCAGGCCGAGTCCGCGATCCCGATCAGTGAGTGCAACGTCGATCACCCGACGGAGATCCGCCGGCGTCAACAGCGTCAGGACCCAGACTCGGCAACGCGAGAGGAGCGCGTTGTTCAGTTCAAAGGACGGATTCTCGGTGGTCGCCCCGATGAGGGTGATCAGTCCCCGTTCCACGGCCGACAGGAAGGCGTCCTGCTGACCGCGGTTGAAGCGGTGAATCTCGTCGCAGAACAAGATGGTGCCGCGGCCGAGATGACGCCGTTCTTCCGCTGCCTTGAGGATCTCGCGCACCCGCGGCACGCCTTCGGTCACCGCGCTGAAGGCGACGAAGTGCCGATCGGTGTAGTGCGCCACCAAACGCGCAAGGGTCGTCTTCCCGCTGCCGGGAGGACCCCAGAGAATCGTGCTGCCGACATCGCCTCGCCGGATGGCATCGCCGAGCGGCTTTCCAGGTGCCAGGAGGTGTTCCTGACCGACGAACTCCTCGAGCGTCCTCGGGCGCAGCCGGGCCGCCAACGGCTCAGGCGTGCCGAACAGTCCCAGTTCGGTCACACCACACTTCGGGCGAGCGCGAGCAGCTGCTCGCGTGTGTTCAGGGCCGGCTCTTCGAGCACCGCGTCGAGTAGTTGTTCCAGCGCCCGGCCGATCGCGGGACCTGCGGCCACTCCGGCAGTTCGGAGATCGTCGCCATTGACCGCGAGTTCTCCCCGCGATGTGGCTTCCCCTCGTGCCGTGACCCCGGCGACTTCGCGAATCCACCCGTCTTCGCGCAGGCCACGCCAAGTGGCGAGCGTCACGAGGTCGCTCGTCGCTTCGCCGACGACCGCCATCCAGCGACGGACTTCGACCGGTGCGCCGGACTGTGGTCGTGCCGGTCCGCGATCGATCGCTTCGGCCCGGCGGATCTCGGCATTGGAACCCCTGAAGCGGCGCATCACCGGACCGCATGCCGAGCAGACGAGCGCGGTGATCAGGACCACATCCGGCCCGCCCGAACGCTGCCACGACGCCGAGGGCAGCAGCTCCGGAAGCCAGACGGCAGCGACGCCTGACTCGAGCCACTGCCCCACGAGGCGGTCCAACGACCGCGTGGTCCGGATGCTCTTCGACCACTCGTCGCGCACCCGCTCGGCCGATAGGTTCGCGGTGTCACTGGCCTGGGCGCATGCCGCACTCCAGGTCGCCGCATCGATGCGAAAGTTCAGTCGGGCGGCGAAACGAATGGCGCGCAGGATCCGGAGCCGGTCCTCCCGAAATCGCGAGGCCGGATCGCCCACCGCGCGAACGAGGCCATGATGGAGGTCATCACGACCGCCGAACGGATCGCGCCAGGTGCGGTGGAGCGGATGGTAGGCAATGGCGTTGATCGTCAGGTCGCGACGCGCGAGGTCTTCCTCGAGCGAGAGACCGAACTCGACCTCGGCATGACGCCCGTCTGTGGTCACATCGCGACGGAACGTGGTCACCTCATGCAACACGCCGAGCTCGTCGAATACTCCCACGGTCCCGTGTTCGATACCCACCGCGATCGTCCGGCGGAACAGTTGCCGGACTTCTTCGGGACGCGCCGAGGTGGCCAGGTCCATGTCCTGCTGTGGATCGCCGAGCAGCGCGTCACGAATGGCGCCGCCGACGCACCAGGTTTCGTGGCCGGCCTCCTCCAGCCGACGAAGGATGCCGACCACCGCCTCGGGAATCAGGATGCGCTCGGGGAATGGGGCAGCAGCGGTCGTGCGTCCCTCCTGGCTCAGCCGCAGAGCACGCTGCCGCCGTTCACGTTGAGGATCTCGCCAGTCATGTGGCGGGCAAGATCGGAAAGGAGGAAAACGATCGGCCCAGCGATGTCCTCGGCCGTGGCGACCCGGTGGAGCGGTATCGTGGCGGCGATCGCTTCCCGCCCCGCCCCGGCGAACGAGTCGGCGCACATCTCGGTATCCACCCAGCCCGGGGCCACGCAGTTCACGGTGATCCCCGGAGCGCACTCCACCGCCAGCGACTTGACGAGGGCGATGATCGCGCCCTTGCTCGCGGCATAATCGGCGTGGAACGCCTCTCCCCGCTGGCCGGCCGTACTCGAGACCATCACCACGCGCCCACCCGCCTGCATCAGCCCAAGTGCGGCCCGCGTGCAGTAGTAGACCGCATCAAGGTTGGTGCGCATGGTCTCGCGCCAACGCTCAGGTGCCATCTGCGCCAAGGCTGTCTCTGCCACCGGCCAGATCCCGTGATTGAGCACGAAGCCATCGAGTCCCCCAAAGGCGGCCTTCACCTCGGCAAAGAGCTGGTGCACCCGGGTTTCCTCGCCCAGATCGCCGCCGCCGAGAAAGGCGCGCCGCCCCATGCTCCGCACGGCATGCGCCACCGCTTCGGCGTCCGCGCGCCGCCGCTGGTAGGTGATGGCCACATCAGCCCCGGCCTGGGCACACAGGAGGGCCGTCGCCCGTCCAATGCCGCGCGACCCTCCCGTGACCAGGACCCGCTTCCCCGCGAGCGATATCATCCGCCGCCAAACTCCGCCGTCAGGATCGCGGCAATCTGATGCTGAATGGCAAGGTGGATTTCCTGCACCCGACTCACTTCTGTCTCGGCCACCACGAAGACGTGGTCGGCCACGGCCGCGAGACGGCCCCCTTGGCCGCCCACGAGTGCTACCGTGGTCACACCAAGGGTGCGTGCCCGGTCGGCCGCGCGAACGCAATTCGGGCTGTTCCCCGACGTGCTGTGCAGCACGAGCACATCACCCGGGCGTGCCAGCGCTTCGAGCTGGCGGGCGAATACCTCTTCGAATCCAAAGTCGTTCGCGGCGGCCGTCAGCGCAGAGCTGTCGGTGGTCAGCGCGATCGCGCGCAGGGCCCGCGGCTGTTTCGGGTGATACCTGACGACGTATTCGGTCGCAAGGTGCTGGGCGTCTGCCGCCGAACCACCGTTGCCGGCGAAGAAGAGGGTGCCGCCCTGCCGGAGGCACGTTCGCATGGCGGAAACGACCGGGCCCAGCTCGGCGGCGCGATCCGCCGTCACCGCCGCCAGCGAGGCGAGGGAGCGCAGCCCGCCGGCAATCGTGTCCCCGTCGTTCATTCGCCCCTCAACATTCGGCGGATCGATGTCCATGCTGAGCGCCGGATCACCAGCGGATCGACTTCATAGGTGGCCTTGTCCTCCAGGATGGCTCGCGGGTTGGTATCAAGCAGGAGTATCGCCTGCTCGGCAGCATCGTGTTCGGTGAGCCAATCCAGGGCGGTGGCCACGCTACGATCGTCCCCGTGGTTGTCAGCCGCCAGCACGTCCGCCAGCCCCTCTCGCACGAGATCCCGGGCGAGCTCACCACGGCTTCTGGGCCGGGTCATCACGGTGGCGTCAACCTGGATCACCGCGCCGACATCACGCCAGACTCGCACGCTTTCGACGGAACTTGACGAATAGCGCTCGGCGTGCGCCAGCAGCGGAATCAAGCCGTGCCGGACGACATCGGCCAGCGCCCGCGCGGCGATCTCGGCGGGAACCATCCGCTGAAACTCCACCAGGAGGTAGCGCGAGCCGTTGAGCGTGACCTTCCGTTCCGTGATTCGTGGGCCGACCGGGCGGTCGAGCATCACTTCCGCCCCGCGATGCAGCGTCATTCCCTCGGGCACCTCGGCGGCCAGCGCGCTCCAGGCAGACTCGTAGTGCTCCGGCCAGCCGAATTCTGCCTGGGATGCAAGCAAATGCGGCGTGCACACGACATCGGTGATGCCCTGGGCCACAAAGCTCCGTAACACGCGCGCCGACTGCGTCACGCTGCGTGAGCCGTCATCCACTCCGGGGAGGAGATGATTGTGCAGGTCAATCATGCGACCGCTCGGAGTCGCAATCCACGCGCCTGCTCGCCAAGCCTGGCGGGTTCGCCTTCGGCCTGCGCCAGCAAGGCCAGCGTGATGAGCGCATCGGCGGCCAACAGGTCAAGCGCGGCTGCCCGGTCCTGTCCGGCGTTGATCGCGGCCTGCAGCGCCCGATTCCCCGCCACTTCGAGACGTGTTGCGTCGAGCTCGGCCGGCGTCCGGAGGAAGTGCTCCTCAGCACGGACCCGAAGCAATTCCGGCGCAGCGGCAGTGCGCGCCGCGAACCAGTCGGAGGCCTCGGGGCCCGGCATCAGCCCCCGACCCACTCGCGCAGCATCCCGGGAAGCTCGGTGATCACAATCTGCTCGGCATTGCCCGATCCCACCGAGCCGCTGGCGAACGTCGGCCGTCCGCCACCGCGTCCCCCGAATCGTGCGGTGAACATCTTCATCAACGCGTTGGCGTCCTTTCCCGACTTCACCAAATCGTCGGTGACCGCGAAAGACACGGCCGATGGGACGGTCGGGTTGACCAGTGCCAGGATCGACGCGGTCTTCCGCTGCTGGCGGAATTCGTCTGCCAAGGCACCGAGTTGCCCACGGTCCTCCACGACCGTCGCCTGCACCAACAGTGTGACCGAGCCGACCGTGATCGAGCGCGCCTCGGGACCACCGCCACCCTTGGTCGCCTCCTCAAGGCGCGCCTGCAGGCGCTCACGCTCCGCCACCAGCGCGTCGAGCTTGCGTTCGAGCTGATCGGGCTGGGCGCGGAGTGACTCAGCGAGCGCCCCAATTCGATGGTCGAGCTGCCGCACACCGGCGTAGGCACCACGCCCGGTGACCGCCTCGATGCGACGCACCCCGGCCGCCACTCCGCCCTGCGAGGCGAAGCGGAACAGTCCGATCTGACCGGCACTGCGCACATGGGTCCCGCCGCAGAGCTCGATCGATTCACCGATCTGGACTACCCGGACGACCTCCCCGTATTTGTCGGCGAAGAACGCCATGGCACCAAGCTCAAGCGCCTTGGCCAATGGCAACTCGCGCGTTTCGGTGGCCGCGTTCGCGAGGACCATCTCATTGACGATCCCCTCAATCTCCTCGAGCTGCCCCGGTGCGATCGGCGCATGATGCGAGAAGTCAAACCGCAGCCGGCCGGGCTCGACCAGGGAACCCTGCTGCCGCACGTGTGCACCAAGGGCTCGGCGCAGGGCGAGATGCACCAGGTGCGTGGCCGAGTGGTTTCGCTCGATGTCACGCCGGCGGACCTCGTCGACCTGCACTCGCACACGCCCCGGCGCGAACGCGCCCTTGAGGATGCCAGTCACCCGGTTGCCCGGTTCAGCATTCTTGATGACTTCACTCACCTCAAGCATCCAGCCATCACCGGTGACCGTGCCAATGTCGCCGACTTGCCCCCCGCCGGCGGCATAGAACGGATTCTCGCGCAGCGTCAACTCGGCATGCCCCTCACCGACGGCGTACCCCAGCAGGTCCGTCTCGACAGCGACCGCCTCGTACCCGATGAAATGCTGGGTGCCCGGGTGACGAACCACGGCCGTCAATTCACCAAC
>JANYAG010000310.1 GCA_025361465.1 Gemmatimonadota bacterium | reverse complement strand
CCAGGTGCTTCTGGTACCACGCCGCCAGCGCCTTGTGGTCGCCGGTGCTCTTGAAGAAGACGCCGCCGATCCCGGTCACTCTCGCCATCGCTCGCTCCTCGCGACAGGGGTAACGCGCAGTCGATGCATGGTGCTCAGTCGGCCGGAGTATACCGGTCACCGTGGACGGCGAGTAGCGTTCGCTTCTATCTGGGCCAGAGCCAGCCGAACGGGAAGCGGTAGTCTCCCGGCGGCAAGTTCAGCCCACGCAACGTGTCCATCACTTTCCCTTCACTCGGCACCGCTTTCATGTCGCCCTGATGCCAGCCCGGGATCATATGGATCACGATCAGGGTAATGAAGACGAACACCGCCGACACGATGATCGGCAGCCACAACGCGGGAAGCTCCACCATGGCGACCTCCGGGGGGTGAGCTGAGGCGGACATTGATGAACTCGGACAGCGCACCAGCCAGACGCGCCGCGGCGACGGTCCGCAGCATCGCCGCCCATCAAACGCTCTTTCGAGTCGGCGTGGCCGCGTCGGCCTGGTGCGTGGCCTGCACGCTGGGGTACTACATCGCACCGGGCTTCGCGACCCTGGTGAACCTCTGGTGGTTCGATTCACCCATGGCACTCTTCGAGCTGGCACTCGGCGTCTGGTTGCTGATGAAAGGGTTGTCGGCCCACTAGGCAACTCGCATCGGCTTGATGCGGGCAACCTCGCCCGGTTACACCCCCGCTCGCTGACGTCGACGCGCCGGCTGAGGGCGACGCTCGAGTGCGACGCGCTCCGCCAGGAACACCTTGAGCAAGGACTGGTACGGGACATCGCGCTGGTTGGCGAGCGTCCTGAGCTCATCAAGCAATCCCTGTGGCAATCGGAGCGAGATCGTGGCCGTTGACGGTCGCAGGTTTGGAAAGACTCCTCGGCGCGCCTTGCTCCAGTCAAAGTACTCCGTCGTGTCGTGCGTCATCCAGAATTCGCCGAATTCCTCATCGGTGCGGAATTTGGGCATCGGCTTGAGCTTGCTAGCGCGCTTCGGCATAGACTCGCCGCTCCTTGCGACTCATGGGTCGCACTGAAATCACTCGGATCCGCTTGCCCCGCACGGTGAACGCCGCGGTCAGCAGCCGGCCACCGGCGGTGATGCCGTGGGCCAGAAACCGTGTTTCGTGCCGCGAATGCCCAGTGTCATCGAGCAGCAACAGCGGCGCCTGGAAGAAGATCTCCTCGGCCTCGCGAGGGGTGACGCCATGCCCGAAGACATTCTTGTCCAGATTCCCGATATCCCAATCGAAGCCCTCGATTCCCGCGAGCGTGAGTGGTGACAGCGGCATGGGAGAAGTATACGACAGTCATATACAAGCCGCAAGGTAATCATGACGAGGTCTGGGGTGCCTCCCGGGTGATACTCTGGCGGACGCGACGCGCGGCAAGACCGGCCGAGACCTACCTGGCCGACAGATAGCGCAGCACCACTGCCCTCAGCGGCCCGCTTTCTTCGACACAAACGTCGGCCCCCGCTCCTCTCGCGCGCAGCCCTCGGCGAGCCGGTCCAGCCGCTTCAGCTGACCTTCCCCCCGAAAAGTTGGGCAGCGTAAAGTAGAGTAGGTTTTGGCTTCGGCGGTCCCCACATTCCGAAGGAGGGGGGTCCGATGAAGCGGTCGAAGTTCTCCGAGGAGCAGATTGCCTACGCCTTGCGGCAGCCGAGAGCGGGACACCGGCGGCCGAGGTGTGTCGGCAGATCGGGGTGAGTGAGGCGACCTTCTACCTGTGGAAAAAGAAGTACGCCCATCTCGGCGTCAGCGAGTTGCGCCGGCTGCGGCGCGCTGCTATCGCGCTCGTGCCGGGCTTGAGCCCGGATAGTCTTTCCGTCATTGACATAATATCACTCTGTGATATTATGTCAAGTATGCCGCCAGACCCAAAGCTCGCACCGCTCAAACCCCCGGACGCGAAAGAGCTCGCTCACGAGGTGTTAGTGTCCGGGGTTGTCGAGATTTCCGGTCACGCGAGCAAGGAGATGATGAACGACGAGCTCGACCTCGCCGACTGCGTGAACCTCCTGCGCGCCGGAGTGTTCGAACCGCCCGAGTTGATCAAAGGCGAATGGCGGTACCGGGTGATGTCTCAGTCGATTTGTGTGGTATTCACCTTCGTTTCGGATACCCGGTTGCGGGTGGTCACAGCCTGGAGGATTGAGCGATGAAATGCGACGAGTGCGGTGGCCCGATGACCGTAGAACCGAACGCCGTACGTCGGTATGACCTCGGTGGCCTGCCACATGTCGAATTGCATGGAGTTGAGGTCATGCGGTGCACCGCCTGCGGAAGCGAGACCATCGCGATCCCACGGGTGGCTCAACTCCACCGGGTACTGGCCAACCGGTTCGTGAATCAACACCGGATGCTCGCCCCGGTCGAGATCCGGTTCTTGCGCAAACACATTGGACTGACCGGTGCAGACTTCGCCCAGAAGATGGGTGTCGCGCGGGAGACTGTTTCCCGCTGGGAGACTGGGTCAAACCCAATTGGGGCACTCGCCGATCGTCTGCTGCGGATGCTCGTGGTTCATCACGAACCATCGGAGTCGTACGTGGTGGATGATCTGCTGAGTGAGCTGACCGACGCCCCAGCTCCGAAGAAGCTCCTGTCCGTCGCCATCAGGAATGGTGGAAAGTCAGGCTGGGAGTCCGAAAGCGGCCGGGAGCTGGCCAAGGCCTGAGAGACGCCGGCAGTCATTGCTGTTGGTCCAGGCACCCTGCCTGAAAGCCACTAAGGCGAAGCCCCTCGGCCGACACTTCAACCCGCAACTGTCCCAGCCGCTCTATTCTGTGGTCCGCTCGCGCCAGCACCTCGGGGCTACTTGTCCCGGCCACCGCGATCACCCGCATCCCTGCCGCCTGGCCCGCGGCGATGCCGGCCGCGGC
>JANYAG010000302.1 GCA_025361465.1 Gemmatimonadota bacterium | reverse complement strand
AACGGTTGCGACAGGAACTTCTGCAGCCGGCGCGCGCGCCCGACGATCAGCTTGTCTTCCTCGGAGAGTTCATCCATGCCGAGGATGGCGATGATGTCCTGCAGCGCCTTGTAGCGCTGCAGCGTGCGCTGGATCCCGATGGCGACGTTGTAGTGCCGCTCGCCGATGAACTGCGGTGCGAGGATGCGCGAGGTCGAGTCGAGCGGATCGACGGCCGGATAGATGCCGAGTTCGGAGATCGCGCGCGACAGCACGACCGTCGCGTCGAGGTGGGCGAACGCGGTCGCCGGCGCCGGGTCGGTGAGGTCGTCGGCCGGCACGTAGATCGCCTGCACCGACGTGATCGAGCCGGTGTGGGTCGAAGTGATCCGCTCTTGCAGGTCGCCCATCTCGGTCGCCAGCGTCGGCTGGTAGCCGGCGGCGCTCGGCATCCGCCCGAGCAGCGCCGACACCTCGGCACCGGCCTGGGTGAAGCGGAAGATGTTGTCGATGAAGAGCAGCACGTCCTGGCCTTCGACTTCGCGGAAGTACTCCGCCACCGTCAGCCCCGACAGCCCGACCCGGAGCCGCGCGCCGGGCGGCTCGTTCATCTGGCCGTAGATCAGGGCGCAGGAAGCGAGCACGCCCGATTCCTTCATTTCGAGATACAGGTCGTTGCCCTCGCGCGTCCGCTCGCCGACACCGCAGAAGACCGACTTGCCGCCGTGCCCCTTCTGCACGTTGTTGATCAGTTCCATGATGATGACGGTCTTGCCGACACCGGCGCCGCCGAAGAGGCCGATCTTGCCGCCCTTCACGAACGGGGCGATCAGGTCGATGACCTTGATGCCGGTCTCGAGAATTTCGGTCTTCGGTTCCAGCGCGGTGAACACGGGCGACGGACGATGAATCGGCCAGCGCTCGACCGAATCCGGAATCGGCTCGCCGCCATCGACCGGCTCGCCGAGGACGTTGAGGATCCGGCCCAGGGCGGCGTCGCCCACCGGCACCGACACGGCGCGGTTGGTGTCTACGGCGGTCATCCCGCGGCAGACACCATCGGTCGAGCTCATCGCCACCGCGCGGACCTGGTTGCGGCCAATGTGCTGCTGCACCTCGGCAACCAGGCGCACCGTGATCGGTCCGCTGGTATCCTCCACGAGGAGGGCGTTATAGAGCTCCGGCAGTTGATCGGGCGGAAACTCGACGTCGAGGACCGGGCCGATGATCTGGACGATGGTGCCGGTGACAAGCGTTGGGGCGGTAGCAGTCATCTCTTCAATCCATCCTTGGGTGATGTATTCCTCATCCTGAGCGAAGCGAAGGACCTCAGGTCCCTCCGCCCTCCCCTTCCCCCTCACTTCGTTCGGGCTCAGGGTCGGGGTCGGGATGAGGGGCTCGCCCCGCCAATTGCTCTATCCCAATGCCGCCGCGCCACCCACCAGCTCGGCGATTTCCTGCGTGATCTGCGCCTGCCGCTGGCGATTGTAGGTCCGCTTCAGCAGCTCGATCAGGTCGCCGGCGTTGTCGGTGGCGTTCTTCATCGCCGTGCGCCGATTCGCCTGCTCGGCCGCGACCGTCTCGACCAGGCCGCGATACGCCTGGTTGCGGACGTAGAGCGGCAGCAGCGATTCCAGCAGCGAAGCCGGATCGGGCGCGAAGATGTAGTTGGGACGGCTGCCCTTGCTCTGCGTTTCTGGCGGCGCGATCGGCAGCAGGCGCACCGTCGTCGGCGGCGTCACCAGCACGCTGACGAAGTTCGACTGGACCATCTCCACCACGCCGAGCTTGCCCGCCACGAATTCCGCCATCAACTCGTCCACCAGCGATTCGGCATGCGCGGCCGTCGGCTTGTCGCCGATGTCGGGACGCTCCACACGGCACTTGCGGCCGATGTACTTGAAGAAGCCGACGCCCTTCTTCCCCACCCCGATCAGCTCGACCGTGTACCCCTCGGCCTCGAGCGCTTCGATGCGGCGCTTCGCTTCCTTGATCAGGTTGGTGTTGAAGCCGCCCGCCAGGCCGCGATTGGAGGTGATCAGAATCACCACGGCGCGCGATGGCCCACCCTCGGCCGGGCGCGCGGGACGGTGCAGCAACTTGAACTGGTCGGCCAGGTCGGGGGTCGCCAGGTCGGCGATCACGTCCCGCAGCGCCTTGGCGTACGGCCGCGACGCGACGACCCGGTCCTGGGCCCGCTTCAGCTTCGACGTCGCCACCAGCTCCATCGTCCGCGTGATCTTGCGGGTGTTGCCGATGGAGCGAATGCGGCCCTTCAGCGCGCGATTGGTGGCCATGCTAGGCGGTCTTGAACATCGGCTTGTAGGCCTCGATCGCGCCGGTCAAATCGGCCTTCACGTCGTCGCTCAGCACCTTCTTCTCGCGCACAACGGTCAGCACCTGCGGCCGCGAGGTGCGCAGCCACGACAGGAAGCCCTGTTCCCACTCCCGGATGTGCTCCACGGCGATGTCGTCGAGGAAGCCGTTGGTGACGGCGTACAGCACGACGATCTGCTCCTCGACCGGCACCGGCGCATACTGGGGCTGCTTCAGCATCTCGACCAGCCGGGCACCGCGCGCCAGCTGGCGCTGCGTGGCGGCGTCGAGGTCCGAGCCGAATTGCGCGAAGGCCTCGAGCTCGCGGTACTGCGCCAGCGAGAGGCGCAACGGGCCGGCCACCTGCTTCATCGCCTTCACCTGCGCGTTGCCACCGACGCGGCTCACCGAGATGCCGACGTCCACCGCGGGGCGGACGTTGGAGTAGAAGAGGTCGGTCTGCAGGAAGATCTGGCCGTCGGTGATCGAAATCACGTTGGTCGGGATGTACGCCGACACGTCGCCGGCCTGCGTCTCGATGATCGGCAGCGCCGTGAGCGAGCCGCCCGGCACCTTGATGCGGGGATCGAGCTTGGTCATCTCGGGATCGGTGCTGAGCTTTGCCGCGCGCTCGAGCAGACGCGAGTGCAGGTAGAAGATGTCGCCCGGATACGCCTCGCGGCCCGGCGGGCGGCGAAGAATCAGCGACATCTGCCGGTACGCGGCCGCCTGCTTGGACAGGTCGTCGTAGACGCAGAGGGTGGACTTCCCCTCCTCGTACATGAAGTACTCGGCAATCGCGCAGCCGGCATAGGGCGCGATGAACTGCAGCGGGGCCGGATCGGAGGCCGATGCCACCACCACCACGGTGTACTCCATCGCGCCGGCGGACTTGAGCCGTTCGACGACGGTCGCCACGGTCGAGCGCTTCTGCCCGATCGCGACGTAGACACAGATGACGCCGGTGCCCTTCTGGTTGATGATCGTGTCCACCGCGATCGCCGTCTTGCCGGTGCCGCGGTCGCCGATGATCAGCTCGCGCTGGCCTCGGCCGATCGGGATCATCGAGTCGATCGCCTTGATGCCGGTCTGCAGCGGCTCGGTCACCGGCTGGCGGACGATGATGCCCGGGGCGAGGAACTCGACCGGACGCGCCGAGGTGGTGGCGATCGGACCGAGCCCGTCCATCGGGGCACCGAGCGCGTCGACCACGCGGCCGAGGATGCCGGGACCGGATTTGATCTCGAGGAGGCGGCCGGTGCAGCGCACCTCGTCGCCTTCCTTCAGCTTCAGGTAGTCACCCATGACCGCGGCGCCCACCGAATCCTGCTCGAGGTTGAGCACCAGGCCGGTGATCGTCTCCCCCGTGTCGCGGACCGTGAACTCCAGCATCTCGCCGGCGATGGCCCGCTTCAATCCGTAGATCAGTGCCACGCCGTCCTTCACTTCGAGCACCGTCCCGACGTCGTTGACGTCGAGGGAGCCGAGGTCGGCGGAGGCGATCTCCTTGAGGAGAATGGCTTTCAGTTCGCCGGGTCGCAACATCGAATCGGTGGCCATGTTCTCGTTCGCTGGAGGTGGTCAGGACAATCCCGATACAAGCTTGTGAAAATAGTCACAAGGTCCGGGACCGGACAAGCCGAACCCCTATCTCCAACGGGCTTCGGACCGCTCTCCGCGGAGGGCGGCAATCAGCCGGGGGAGGTCGAGCGCGACCGCTTGCCGGGCGGGGAGGCCGAAGATCCGGCGCGAGGTCCGGTGGAGCAGGGAAAGGGAGGAAAACCCCAGCAGACGAGCCACGTCCTCGACCCGGTACCCCGGGTTCCCTAGCAGGTCACCGGCCGCCAGGACCCTGACAGCATCGATCGCCCGCTTGAGGGATGGGGCCCCACCGGCCGCGAAGTGCCGCGAGAGCGTCTCCCGCCGGACCTTGAGCCGCCGGGCCAGCCCGGCGGTATCGAGACCTTGGGGGGCATGCCGGACGATCAATTGCCAGGCCTCGACCTGCAGCGGGTCGGTCAGGTCGAGCAGGGCTGCTAGTGGGATCAGGTCAGCCAGCCGGCGGGCGGTCTGGGAGTTCCGCAGGACGATTTCGGCAAAGACCGGGTCATCGACCCCTTCGACGGCCACCGCCGCCACCCGTTCCCGCCTCGCCCGGAGGAGGAGGTCGGCATCATCGGAGCGGAACGGGGCATAGAGGACCAGCGGAACGTGGGGGAAGTCGTGTCGCAGGCCATCGAGCGCGTGCCCCCGGGCCGGCTCGGCCCCCAGCACGATCACGTCAATCAGCTGGTTGGCCAGGAGTTGGGCGAGGTGGTTCGGCGAGCGCGCCGTGACCAGGCGGAGCCCGGTCGAGCGTGGCAGGGCACGCCGGACGGCGAGCAGCGCCGGGCGCCGTTCCAGCAGGGCGGCGACGGCGAGCATGGCGGCGCCTCAGCTGTCGGCGGGTGCGAGCGGCTTGGGACGCGGGTGGGCCCGGCCTCGTCCCGCGGCCACCAGGGTGCGCGCCATCTCCGCCCCGCGGCGGAGGACCCCACGGGCGTTGTCGTAGTCGAGCACCCGAAGCGCTTCCTCGGGCAACTCCCACCGCACGGCCGTGATCCCCTCGGCGACCTGTGGTTCGGCCTGGTCGGCCGGCGACTCGAACAGGAAGAAGTGGCAGAACTTGTGGATGTAGTGGCCGCGAAAGCGGAAGTGCCAGTCGATCACGCGGATCGGGCCGTGGAGGATCAGGTCACCCAGCCCGGTTTCCTCGCGGGTCTCCCGCATCGCCGCATCGGCCGGCGACTCGCCGTCCTCGAGATGGCCCTTGGGAAAGCCCCAGTGATTGTAGCTGTCCTTGATCAGGAGAAAGCGCGCCGCACCGTCGGGATCGCGTCGAAAGACGATCCCGCCCGAGGAGACTTCGCGTTCGGCGCGCTTCTTGGCCATCAGAAGACCGAGAACCGGAAGTACCGTCGCGGATTCGCCTGCACATCCGCCAGCAGCGACCGCAATTGGACCACGGTCTTGGTCATTTCCAGGTAGAGCGTCGAATCTCGCGACATCATGCCGAGGGTCCCCTGCCCCTTTTCGAGCCGGGTCAGTACGACATCAGTGGCGGTCAGGATGTGGGTCAGGTTGTCGCGCTGCGAGTTGGCGCTGCTGGCCAGCGACTTGAAATCGCTGCTCGCCGACCTGATGTCTGCGGTCGCCGCCCGGGCGTCCTTGACGAGCGCGCTCAGCTCGCCCGATGCCGTGGAGGAGTCGACGCGCTCGAGGGTGGCCTGGAGATGCTTGCTGGCCGAGACGATGCTGGTCGAACTGGTCGAGGCGTTGTTGACCACGCTGTCGAGTGCGGTGGTTTGCGCCTGGGTGAAGTTCACCAGGCGATCGGCCATCTTGCGCAGGTCGCGCACGCTGCTGCGGATGTCGACGATTGACTGCGAGTCGAAGGCGCTCGACACCCGGTTGGTGACCACGGCGATGTCGGAGGCGATCCGCGACGCCTGGGCCGTCAACTGGCCGACATCGGGCAACGTGGCGCCGGGCATCCGACCACTGGCATTGTGTCTCGCCTCGACCAGGGCTCGGGCCAGCTCGGGATCGTTCGGGACCCGGGACGAATCCATCACCGCCACCTGCCACTCGCCGAAGAGCGACGCCGACGCGGCGATGGCGATCGGATTGGGTGGCAGTTCATCGGGCGAGGTCATCCGGAGGTCGGTCTCGACCCAGTCGTCCTTGGCGAGGCGGATCGCCTCGACTCGGCCGACCTTCACCCCGCGCAGCACCACCGGGTCGCCGACCTTGACGCCGCCGACGGTGCGGAAGAGCGCCACCTGCAAGGTCTTGGGACCGCGCGGGCCGACCTGCCCGAGCCAGAGTCCGGCGACCACCAGCGCCACGACCGCGATGACGATGACCAGGCCGACCGAGAACTCGCTGGTCCGCTTCACTCTGGCCGCCCCTCGATGAACTGGCGCACGACCGGATCGCTGGTGGCGCGCATCGCCTCGCCGGTGCCGACCGCCCGCACCCTCCCCTCGTGCAGCATGGCAATCCGGTCGCCCACCGCGAACGCCGAGCGCATGTCGTGGGTGACGACCAGGGAGGTGGTGCCAAGTTCAGCTGCGGTGCGCCGCATCAGGCGATCCATGGTGGCGGATGTCACAGGATCGAGGCCGGAGGTCGGCTCGTCCCACAGAATGTAACGCGGCCGCAGGGCGATGGCGCGGGCGATCCCGGCCCGCTTCCGCATCCCGCCGGACACTTCGGCCGGGTAGCGTCCCGCGGCATCACTGAGCCCGACATGGGCGAGGGCATCCGCGGTGCGCGACGCGACTTCGCTCTCGGGCAGCTGCTGCCGCGCCAGCCCCATGCGGACGTTTTCTGCCAGGGTCATCGAATCGAACAGCGCGGCCGATTGGAATACGTAGCCGATTTGCCGTCGGAGGGCGACCAGCTCCTCGGTATCGAGCGCATCGACGCGACGGCCGTCCACATCCACCCCGCCAGCGTCGGGCTGCAGCAACCCGACGATGTGCTTCAGGATCACGCTCTTCCCCGAGCCCGAGGCGCCGATCAGCACGGTTGTGGCGCCGTCTGGCACGTCGAGGGAGAAGCCGTCGAGCACGACCTTGGCGCCGAAGCGCTTGTGCAGGTTGTCGAAGCGGATCACAGCAGCACCAGCGCCCAGAAGGCGTCGAGGGCGAGGATCGCTTCGCAGCCGATGACGACGGCGCGGGTGGTCTCGCGGCCGACGCCCTCGGCGCCATTCTGTGTGGCGAGGCCGCGGAGGCAGCCGGTGAGGGCCACGACCAGCCCGAACGAGGCGGCCTTGATCAGCCCGAACCAGAGATCCTTGAACTGGTAGAACATCCGCAAGCCCTTCACGAACTCCAGCGTCGTGAGGTCGAGCAGGTTGATCGCGGTGAACCAGCCAGTGAGGACACCAACCCCGATCGCGAGCGCTGTCACCACCGGGAACATTACGGTCGCCGCGAGCACGCGCGGCACCACGAGGTAGCTCCCCGGGTCATAGGCGAGCGTCTCGAGCGCATCGACCTGTTCGGTCACCTTCATCGTCCCGATCTCGGCGGCGATGTTGGCACCCACCCTCCCAGCCAGTGCCATTCCGGTCAGCACCGGCCCCAGCTCCAACATGATCGTTTTGCCAACCAGGGCGCCGACGAAGTAGTTGGGGACGGTGCCGGTGAAGATGTAGGAGGAGAGCAGGGCGAGGACGATGCCCGTGAAGACGGCGATGAAGAGGGCGATCGGGATCGAGTCGACCCCGAGCCGGCGCATCTGGCCGACCAGCAGCGGCGACCAGGTGCCGACGTCGCGAAGCGAACGCCAGGCGCGGAGGGCGGCGCCACCGATGAACGAGACGATTTCCCGGGCAGACTTCACGAAGGGAATCTAGGCGGCGAAACTCGCCAGCGCCCGTCCCACCTCGCCCTCGCGCAGCCGACCCAGGGCGCGGTCGCGCAGCTGGCGGACCCGCTCGCGGGTCACGCCGAGCATGCTGCCGATCTCCTCGAGGGTGAACTCGCGCCCGCCGTCGAGGCCGAAGTAGAGCCGCAGCACCTTGGCGTCGCGTGGCTGCAGGGTGCCGAGGGCGCGATCGATCTCTTCGGTGAGGAAACGATTCATCGCCTCGTCTTCGGCATTCGGCGCGTGGTCGCCGATGAAGCGGTCGATCAGCGTCCGGTCGCCATCGGGGTCGAGCGGCGCATCGAGCCGCACCTCGGCGGTGTTGAGCGACATCAGCGACAGCACCACGTCGAGCGCCAGGTCGGTGGCGCGGCAAAGTTCCTCGGGTGTCGGCTCTCGCTTCAGTTCCTGCCGCAGCGACTCGGCGGCGCGCATGATCCGCGAGAGGTCGGCGGTCCGGTTGAGCGGCACTCGGACGGTGCGCCCTTGGCGGGCCAGCGAGGCGAGGATCGACTGGCGGATCCACCAGACGGCATAGGAAATGAACTTCACGCCCTGATCGGGATCGAACTTCTTGGCCGCCGTCATCAGGCCGAGGTTGCCCTCGCCGATCAGGTCGGTGAGGGCGAGGCCGCGGTTCTGGTACTTCTTGGCGACCGAGATCACGAAGCGGAGGTTGCGCTTGACGAGTTCCTGCATCGCCTCTTCGTCGCCGCGGCGCACGCGCCGGGCGATGGCGATCTCCTGGTCCTGGGTCAGCAGCGGGGTGCGGGAGACTTCGTAGAGGTACTGGTCGAGGATGTCGCGGTCGGAATCGTAGGCCGCGATCCCGCGACCGGTTTCGCGGTTGCGCCCCCGGCGCTTGGGTGCCACGACGGCGGCGATGATCTCCGCAAGGGAGAGTTCGTCGCTGAAGTACGGGGAGCGGGCGACAGCCGCCGGCTCGACGGGGGAATTCGGTTCGGACGCAGGCATGGGAGTGAGCGGGAAATGTACGTCAATTCTTCTCCCATGGGAGATACCGCGCAACGCACGGCAAACCCGGATTTTCCTTGACACCCCCGGGTACGACGGATAGGTTTTCGCGCTGCCTTCGATCCGGTTGGCTGGCCGGCCAGGTCGAATGGAATGGGGGGCGTAGCTCAGTTGGGAGAGCGCGTGAATGGCATTCACGAGGTCAGGGGTTCGATCCCCCTCGCCTCCATTTGTGAAGGTTGGCGGCGATTTCCGGGCGGTGCGGGACGGTTGCGTGGGCGGGGTGGCCCGGATAGGTTCGGCCTCCGGTCTGGTGTCGCGGGAATAGCTCAGTTGGTAGAGCACAACCTTGCCAAGGTTGGGGTCGCGGGTTCGAGTCCCGTTTCCCGCTCTAAGGTGGATATCGTCGCGGGGTGGAGCAGTCTGGTAGCTCGCCGGGCTCATAACCCGGAGGTCGTGGGTTCAAATCCCACCCCCGCCATGCTGGACAGTTGCGACGGGCAGGTGTCCTCAGGGTCGCCTGCCTGTTGTCGTGACCGGGCGTTTAGCTCAGTTGGTTAGAGCGCCACGTTGACATCGTGGAGGTCACAAGTTCGAGCCTTGTAACGCCCATGAGAACAGACAGTGAGTGGTGAACGGTAGTGCGGGTCCATAGCTCAACTGGATAGAGCATCTGACTACGGATCAGAAGGTTGAGGGTTCGACTCCCCCTGGGCCCATGGGAAGAAGATGGTGTTCGATGATTGGTGACGGGGCGTAGCGCAGCCCGGTTAGCGCGCCTGCTTC
>JANYAG010000264.1 GCA_025361465.1 Gemmatimonadota bacterium | reverse complement strand
GCATCGGTGCCGGCCAGACCAGCCGGGTCGATGCCGCGTTTCTCGCCATTCACAAGGCGAAGCAGGCCGGCCATGCGACGAAGGGAGCGGTTCTCGCCTCTGATGGATTCTTCCCCTTTGCGGATGGCGTCGAGGAAGCGGCCGCGGCCGGGATCACCGCCATCATCCAGCCGGGCGGCTCGGTGCGCGACCCGGAAGTGATCGAGGCCGCGGACAAGCACGGCATCGCGATGGTGATGACCGGCGTACGGATGTTCAGGCACTGACCGGATGTCGCCCTGAGCGACGCGAAGGGCACGCGTGGTCGGGCCTCGCCGATGAGCCGCTACGCAGATCCCTCGCTTCGCTCAGGATGACTCCTCAGGAAGACCAACAACCCCGCCAACGGGAGCACTACTTGGAAGACACCACGACGATCCATCCGCCCTACCGCTGGGCCCTCGCCACGTTCGGCGTCATCCTGGCGCTGTACGTGCTCACGCTCGGACCCACGACGGCGTTTTGGGACACCTCGGAGTACATCGCCGCGGCCAAGGTCCTCGGGATCCCGCATCCGCCGGGCAATCCGCTCTTCACCCTGATGGCGCACGTGTGGGGGCTGGTCCCCTGGGCGGCCGACTACGCCATGCGGATCAATTTCTTTGCCGCCGTGACGAGCGCTGCCGGGGCCGCCCTCTGGTTCCTGGTGGCGGAGCGGTGGTTGCTCACCATCATGCCGGCGCGCCTGCCGCGGCTCGCCTCGGCGTTCGCCGGGATCCTGGTGAGCGCCACGGCGTGGAGCGTGTGGAATCAGTCGACCGTCAACGAGAAGGTCTACACCGTCTCGCTGCTGTCGATCGCGCTGATCAGCTGGCTCACGGTGCGCTGGGCCGACCTGCCGCGCGGCGAGCGGAGTGACCGATTCCTCGTGGCGGCGATCTACCTCACGGCCCTCTCCTCGACCAACCACCAGATGGGGATCCTCGCCCTGCCGGTGATCGGGCTCTACATCCTGTTCACCGACTGGCGCGTCCTGCTGCGGCCCCGGGTGGTCACGGCGATGGTGGTGGTCGCCATCATCGGCGTCTCCCTCAACTACATCTACCTGCCGCTCCGGGCGGTGCAACACCCGCCGATCAACGAGGGCGAACCGATCGGCTTCTTCTCCAAGCCGCTGATGGACGTCCTGAATCGGGTGCAGTATGGCAAGCCGCCCCTGAGCGAACGCATGAGCGACCTGGGCGCACAGGTCTCGATGTACTGGACGTACTGGAGCTGGCAGTGGGCGCGGGACATCGGCTGGCTGCGCGGTGTGGCTACGGGCCTGTTCAGCGCCTTTACCCTGGGCGGCCTGTTTGCCATGATCAAGCGGGATCGCCGGGCCGGGATCGCCGCTGGCGCGTTGCTCTTCACGCTGACCATCCTGCTGATCTACTACCTCAATTTCCGGTACGGCTTCTCCTACCACCGCGACGATCCATCCATCTCCAGCGACATGCGCGAGGTGCGCGAGCGCGACTACTTCTTCCTCGCCTCGTTTGCCTTCGTCGGGGTCCTGGTCGCGGCGGGCTTCGCGGCGGCGATCCGCGGGATCGGCACGTGGATGGGCGATCGTGTCCCGGAGGAGAAGCGCTGGACCGTCGGGATGCCGGTGCTGCTGCTGGCGCTGATCCCGCTGATCGGCAACCGGGTCACAGCGCCCCGGAGCCACGAGACCCTGGCACGCGACTTCGCGATCGACATGCTGGAATCGGTGGAGCCCTACGGCATCCTGATCACCGCGGGCGACAACGACACCTTCCCGCTCTGGTTCGCGCAGGAGGTGCTCAAGGTCCGGCCCGACATCACCCTGGCCAACCTCTCGCTGATGAACACCGAGTGGCACCTCAAGCAGATCATGCGACGCGAGACGCCAACATTTGATCCGGCCTTGGCCGACCCGTTCTGGAAGCCGCAGACGGACACCTCGACCTCGCCACTCGGTGGCGGCAAGGTCCCAACCACGCTGCCGAAGCCCACCAACAAGGTCCTCAACCTCTCGGAAGCACAAATCGACTCGTTGAACGAGGTGGTCGCCAGCCCGGCGAACGGAACGCAAGTCGATTCGCTCAAGATCACCTACGGGGCGCAATACCTGACCCGGAGCGATGTCGCCGCGGCGCTGCTGATCATCAACAATCTCGGCAAGCGGCCGATCTACTTCTCCTGGAGCGACGGGAATTACCCCGACCAGACGCTTGGCCTCGGGAATTACCTCGTCACCCAGGGATTGGTGCGCCGACTGATGCCGACGCCGGTCAAGGCCGGCGGTGCGATCAAGAATGTCGAGGGAATCGGCTTCATGGACGTGGAGCGCACTCGCGCCTTGATGTTCGGCGTCTATCACTCCAAGGTCGCCGCACAGCCCCGGCCAGCGGGGTGGGTGGACGAGCCCTCCGCCTCGATCCTGTCGCTCTACCAACTGATCTACCAGACCTTTGCCCCGGTGTTGCGAGAAGCCGGCGACAGCGTCCGCGCCAAGGAATCCGAGGCGATCGCCAAGGGCGTCTGCGTCAACCTCAGAAATCCGGCGTGGTGCCGGTAGTGACCCCTGCACCCGGGATTGGCGTCTTTGCCGCGCTGGTCGTGGCCGCCACCCCGCTCTCGGCGCAAACGCCCAGGGTGGCGGAACAGGCCAGCGGCACCACGGCGCTGCTCAAGGCGGTCAGCGCCGTGAATGAGAAGGTCGTCTGGGCGAGTGGCGGTACCGCCGTCGTCCGCACAACCGATGGCGGTGCGTCGTGGGAAGTCAAGACGGTGGCCGATGCGGCGACCCGCCGGCTCGACTTCCGCGATGTTCACGCCGTGAACGCTAGCGAAGCCTGGGTGCTCAGCATCGGCAACGGCCCTGCCTCGCGGATCTACCACACCACCGACGGCGGCTCGACCTGGCAGCTGCAGTTCGCCAATGCCGATTCGGCCGCCTTCTATGACTGCTTCACCTTCTTCGACAAGAAGCACGCGGTGGTCTTCGGGGACGAAACCCGCGGTCGCACGATGATCCTCCGCACCGAGGACGGCGGCGCGCACTGGAATCTCCTGCCGGATGCCGCCGTTCCTGCCCCGCTCAAGGGCGAGGGCGGCTTCGCGTCGAGTGGCGGATGCATCACCAGCCACGGCAAGCAGCACGCGTGGGTCGGCGCCGGCGGTCCGGAGGCACGCGTCTTCCGCAGCGAGGACCAGGGCCGGACCTGGCGGGTGGTGCCGACCCCAACACCCTTCGTGAAGGCCAGCGACGCCGGCCTTACCGCGCTGGCGTTCCGCGACGACACGCATGGGATCGGCGTCGCCGCCCGCATCAACGCCCGCATGGCCAGTGACACGGCCGCGGCCGCCGTGGGCACCTCCGACGATGGCGGCCTGACCTGGACCCTGCGCCACCGTCCCGACAAGCCGGGCGCGATCTTTGGCGTCACGTGGGTGCCGAAGGCTGGGAAGACGACCGCCGTGGCGGCCGCGCTCAGCGGACTGTTCTACACCACCGATGGCGCCGAGCGCTGGACCGCCGCGACAAGCTTCCAGTACTGGAGTGTCGGGGCGGCAGGAAAGCGGGCGTGGGGGGTCGGGCCGGGGGGACGGATCACGAGAGTAGAGTTCTAAAGGAACTGAAGAAGCGAGCGGCGAGAAGCCGTACCCGATCGTCCCTCATCCTGGGTAACCCAGGCCTCCTTCTCGCTTCTCCTATCTCAGCAAATCCTCAAGCTTCACCGACGTTTCCGTCTTCTCATCGCGGTACTTCACGATCACTGGCGCGTAGAGGGCGATCCCCTGCGCCGCGCCCCTGCCGTGTCGGACCGGGCGCGTGCCGGGGACCACGACGGCCCCTGAGGGAATTTCGAGGGGCTGGTCTCCGTCACGACGCAGGATTCGGTCGTGCACCAGGTCGACCACCGCGGTGCCACCGCTCAGGATGACGCCGGGTGCCAGCACCGCGCGCGCCCGGATGATCGTTCCTTCGTAGACACCGCAATTGCCGCCCACCAGGACATCGTCTTCGACAATCACCGGCATCGCCCCGGCCGGTTCGAGGACGCCGCCGAGTTGCGCAGCGGCCGAGAGGTGCACGCGCTTGCCCACCTGGGCGCAGGAGCCGACCAGGGCGTGCGAATCAATCATCGTCCCTTCATCGACATAGGCGCCGACATTGCAGTAGCTCGGCGGCATCATGATCACCCCGCGGGCGAGGTAAACCCCCTCGCGCACGGCCGTCCCGCCGGGAGGAATCCTGATGCCTTCATCCAGTCGCGTGTTGCGCAGCTGCCAGGTGTCCTTATCGAAGAACCGCAGCGGGCCGGCTTCACCAGCGGCCGTCAACTGTCCAAGGCGGAATCCCAGCAGGATCGCGTATTTCACCCAGGTATTGACGTGCCATCGCCCGTCCTCGCCGCGCTCGGCCGCGCGCACCTCGCCCCGCTCGAGCGCCGCCTTGAAGGCAGTGAACGCCGAGCGGGCGTGGTGTTCCGCTCCTGCAGGTACCTGCTCGAGGAAGGGCGTGATTTCCTTGCGGACGTGTTCAGCCATGCGACAACTCAAGCTCCGCCATCAACAGCCGCAACCGCTGCCGAAGTGCGGCCGTCGCGGACAGCAGGGGAAGTCGCACGGCGCCGGATGCCATCCCCATCATCTCCAGGACCGCCTTCACCGGGATCGGATTGGATTCGGCGAAGAGCGCGTCGATGAAAGGAAGGAGACGCAACTGCTCGGCGAGCGCCGCACTGGAGTCTCCTCGTCCCGCCGCCGCGACCATGGCCGAGATCCGGCGCGGAATCGCGTTGCTGGCGACGGAGATGACTCCCGCGGCGCCCGCGGCCATCGCCGGCACCACGATGTCGTCATCGCCGGAGAGCACGACGAAGTCCGACGGAGTCATTCGCCGGAGGTCGAGCATCCGGCGGACGTTGCCGCTGGCCTCCTTGATGCCTGCAATGCGCGGGTGGCGGGCGAGGGCGGCCACGGTCTCGGCCTTGAGATCGATCGCCGTGCGGCCGGGCACGTTGTAGAGCAACAGCGGCAGTTCCGTGGCGTCCGCAATGCTCAGGAAGTGCGCTTCAAGACCTGCCTGTGTCGGCTTGTTGTAGTACGGCGATGCGCTCATGATCCCGGTTACCCCGAGCGCCGCCATGGTGCGGGCCTCTGCGACGGCGCGACCGGTATCGTTGTCGGTGGCACCGGCCAGCACGGGGACCTGCCCATCGGCTGCGGCCATCACCGTTTTCACCACGAGGACGCGCTCCTCCGGTGAAAGCGTCTGGGCTTCACCGGTCGAGCCGCATGCCACGACGAAATCGATCCCCTCCTGGACCTGCCACGCGACCAGGCGACTCAGGGCCGGCACGTCGACCTTGCCCTCGGCGGTGAACGGGGTGATCAGGGCGGTGCCGGCACCGGTGGGAAGCATGGTCAGACTCCTTGGAGCATTGCATCGAGGGTGTACACGCCCTGCCGCCCCTGCAACCAGCGAGCGGCCGAGAGCGCGCCAGCGGCGAAGACCCGGCGATCCCGTGCCACATGCCGCAGGGTGATCGATTCGAACGCGGCATCGAGCACCACTTCATGGTCCCCCGGAATCGCCCCGGCGCGCACGGAAGTCACCGGCCACGGGCGGGAGGGATCGGCCTCGCGCACGATGCGCTGCAGTGCCTTCGCCGTGCCCGACGGTGCGTCGAGCTTGGCCGCGTGGTGCCGTTCGTGAAGGAAGCCGTCGAATTCCGGCCGCACGGCGGCGGCGGCCGCCAGCGCGCGGGCGGCCGCGAAGAAGAGGTGCACGCCGATCGCGAAG